>JAJAZO010000299.1 GCA_026785745.1 Chitinophagaceae bacterium
ATATAACCCGCCATCTTCAAATGAAAAAAATATTACCTATTACAGGGTTGTTGCTCTTTTTAGTAGCCTGCAAAGCACCGGCAAAAACAACCGATAATCAAACTATTTTAACTCTTTCATCAGTTACCGGAAATTTTATCGATGATTATGGTATCCGGTACAGCATCAGCGACAAACTATGGATGCAGCATCCCAACATAAAGTATCATATCATCAGATGGAACGATAAGGAAAAATATCTTATTGCAAGAAATGATACCAACAATCCATCGGAAGCAGGATTGTACACCCGGATAGATTATATGTTTTTTCAGCATATGGAACCTTTTACATGGGGCTTTTGCCTTACTGTTTATAATGCGAAGACGGAAAAAGAAGCAGCAACTAAAGCACAGGCCGACAGGCAAAACCCAAAGATTGGTTGCGGTGGCTTTCCTTTTTCAAGAATCAAAAGATTGGAATAACAAGTATATAAAATTATTTTCACAGCCTTTTAAACGAAACCATGCTTACACCCGATTTTACCCCATTCCCGGAATTAAAAACCAAACGCCTTTTATTAAGGCGGATAACAATGGATGATGCGGCTGCTATTTTCTTTCTGCGGTCAGATGAAACGGTGCTGAAGTTTATCGGTAAAGAACCTGCGGCTTCGATGGAGGAAGCAAAGGCATTTATTCAGCGGGTCAACGATGCCATTGATGCAAATGAAAGTATTATATGGGCCATCACTTTGCAGCATAATCCTGAAGAAGTGATCGGCACTATTTGTTATTGGCGGTTGCAGCCAGAGAATTATAGGGCAGAAATTGGTTATGCGCTGCATCCCAAACATTGGAGAAAAGGAATTATGAAAGAAGCAATAGTAGAAGTGCTGGATTATGGTTTTGAAACAATGAAACTACACAGTATTGAAGCCCGGACAAGTACTGATAATATTGCCTCTGGTTCTATTTTGGAAGCGACTGGTTTTGTAAAAGAAGCTCACCTTAAAGAAGAGTTTTTCTTCCGGGGAGAATTTTCGGACACAATTATTTATTCCCGCCTCCAATAAAAACTGATAATGCTCCGACCGATAGATAACTATTTTTTGCAGCAGGAAGAACCAATTAAGAGTTGTTTGGAATTTCTTCGTCAGCATATTTTGAAACTTGATAAGGCGATTACAGACAAATGGCAGTACGGAATGCCGTTCTTTTATTACTATGAAAAAAGAATTTGCTATCTCTGGGTACGTAAAAAACTTAAGCAAACTTATCTTGGTATTGTAGTGGGAAAAAGATTAATCACCCGGATTTGCTGCAGGAGAAACGGGCCAGGATGAAAATACTATTGATTGACCCGGGTAAGAATATTCCGCTTAAAAAAATAAACTCAATCTTAAAAGAAGTTTTATTTTTTGCAATTAAATAAAACTCTCGGATGATTTTTAGGGAAGCACAACCAGCAGACATACCACAAATTCAGATGGTGCGAAACGCAGTAACGGAAAACACCTTATCTGACCCTGCATTGGTGCCGGATGCCGATGTACAAGATTACATTACCCGGCGGGGAAGGGGTTGGGTTTGCGAAATCAATAACCGTATTGTTGGTTTTTCCATCGTATCGTTATTGGATAAAAATGTATGGGCTTTATTTATTCAACCCGGTTATGACAAGCAGGGGATTGGTAAAAGATTGCATGATGATATGATGAACTGTTATTTCAGCCAAACCAATGATACTATCTGATTAAGCACTTCGCCGGGTACAAGAGCCGAACAATTTTACAGAAAGGCCGGATGGATAGAAACAGGAATCTATGGAAAGGGGAAATAAAATTTGAAATGCCTGCAGTACATTGGAAAACCCTTTTTATATAAGGATAGTACACCCCTTTTTCATATATTAGCTACATGAAAAAGAGTTATATTTTTATTGTCTTGTTTTTTACATTCAGCAAAGCAAGCCATTCACAGCAACCCTTCCTGTCTATTTATTCTTCTTATTCTGAAAAAAGTAAGGATAGTCATTCTACAACCGAAAATATCAGCCTTTCAGGAATTACAGTTGTCTATTCAGTGAAGTATACAGGGAGAAGAGGTCCCGACCAAAAAGACGAAAGAAAAGAATGTACGCTGAGTAATGAACAGGTTAGTAATATCCGGAAAGCTATCCGTGATAAGCAACTGAACATTACGGATTCGCTGATTGATAACTCATCCTCCAATAATTCATATAAGTTATCGACAGCTATCACCATAACAGTTACCAACCGAAACAAAACCACTAAAGTGAAAGTAATGGGAAGCCCATCAGCACTGAATGGAAAGCCCCTGTATAAAAATTCCCTATACCTGCTTAATCTTATAAGGAAAATGCTTGACAATTGTTATTGATACTAATCTCATTCAGATAAGTAGCTACCTTACCTTAACGTTTTGCTATATGACTCTTTGCCAAATAATAGTATATTCAAAGCTTCAAACGGGTGTATGAAAGCTAATTGCAAAAGGGTGGCTGGTAATACTTTGTGGGCTTTTTTGCTTCTTTTTATTTTTATCTCATTCTCCTGACTCTTCTGCTCAGCAATTAATTCCCCAACAAAATCAGAAAACTACAGGCGCAGGAGTAATAAATAATTTTGCCTCCAAAATATTCGAAGCAAGCAAACTGGTTTGTTTGGTGAAATGATATGCTAAAAGCCATCGTAGCAGGAATGAAGTATTTCATTACATCACTATTTATTACCGGGGGGCAGCAGGTATTTACCACCAGCGATAATAACAAAGGTTGGGATGGGAAAATAGGAGGGTTGGAACAGGGTTTTGCTACCTTTATTTGGATGGCGGAAGGAGTGGATTATAATGGCAACTTTATACGACGAAAAGGGAATACAACCGTTATCCGGTAGCAATCCCTTAATTTTTATATGTATGTAATATGAAATTGCCCTTTGCGGCAGTGGAATTATAGAACGATTACGCTGTTACTACCACCAAATTCATTAGGAGCTTCGCTGTCGGCTTCCTGTTCATTGAGCCAATCTGTTTCATTCACCCGGTATTTGAACTCATGTTTTGAATCTTTAGGCAGGTTTACATCTGCGCTGAATGTTCCATCTTTCTTTTTGCTCATAATGATGGAATTTTCCCAGTCGCTGTTGAGGCCAAGAATTTCCACAGTTTCAGCATTTTCTACGGTGAAAGAAAATTTTACTTTGCAATAATCTTTGGTTTTGTAATACGTCTTTACAATCATGTTGTTTGTATTTAAATTAAAATTGGGGCGAGCCTTCGTTTTGCAATGAACCTGGTCAGGTTCTTCCGGCAATTGTTGTCCGGTGTTAACAAGTGGCGAAGTTACCTGTTTTCAGTAAAATTTTCTCATTAGATTATTCACACAAGCAGTATTTATGTAGATAAATATGGATGAAGACGTTTTATATTACTGTTAATTAAGGCAATGGCTTCCTTATATCGTTCAATTTTTATTGAATGCTTTAAACGAACGGCTGTTTACCGGCGTATCAAAAAAGGTAATTAACGCCTGCCGCCATATATCATATTTTTTACTGAGAGATATAATATCCTGAAGACCAATGCACCTTTTTCGATAATCTATATTATCCAGTATTAATTTCAATGCCAGTTTTTTTGATACGGGTGAAGAACAGGTAGGTATCATAAGTTGGTTTTAGTATTGGTAGGAAAAAATGATGCCAGTTTTGTACTATATGATGAAAAAGTTTTTCATTGCTGCATTTTATTGAGTTTATGCATGCCTGATAAGAGCGACAAGCTGTAAAAAGGGGGGATAAAAATTAATTACTTTTGTCTTCTAAATCGCAGTAATTATGACTTATGTAACTATTGATACAAAAAGTGCCCAGGCAAAAAAAATTGTTGAGTTACCTTAAACCCTGCCTTTTGCTAAAATAGTTAAAGACCCCAATGCTGTTACTAAAAAAGCTATGGTTGATGTTAAGAAGGGGAAAACTACCAAGCATAAAAATGCTAACGGGTTGATTGCTTTCTTAAACAAGTAGATAGTGCCGTGAAGATTCCTGTTATAATTACCATATTTTTCGTCGCAAAAGGTTTCACCAGGCATACTTTCAGGTAACTACTCCAAAAACTGGCAAAAGTGTGGCATTTCTTTTAGGTATTCTAAGGGTTTAGTTCCTGTTGTTGGTGTAAAATTTTAAAGGAGAAATAGTTTGATTGATGAACACTAACGGAGAAGAAGTAATGCAAGCTATTTGTTAGTTGATAAATCATATAAATATGCTGCCGCTTCCGAACTTTCTGTGCCACCGTGTGGGTCTGGGATTTTTCCAATCTCTTTTCCAATCACAGTTCCGAGATAAGTTTTTATGCTATCGGGGAATGGCTGCTTTTCTGTCCATTGCGAAAAGATAAACCAAACCCTTTTATTGCCTTTTAAAGAATCCAATTGACGCAGGTGGGGTTCGATTGTGTTGTAATTGCCACCAACACGATACGCTGTAAAGCCTTCTTTAGCACCATAAAAATTTAGTGCATGTCGTGTTTTAAAGTAGACAAATAATATGTCGCCGTGTTGCCACTGTTTTTTTAACTCATGCAAAACAAGTTGAGTAGGTTGGGCGTTAAATGGCGGTCTTTCTGTTTTACTAAATATAGTTATAAGCAGTATAGGTAAAGCAATGGCTAGACTTAACGCAGTTGTAACAGCAGATGGAAATAATCGGGGTATCCATTTTTGTAAAGCCTGTATACCGGCGATGCCGCTTATCACCAATGGCCAGGTGGCGTATACTGCTACTCTTGAATCAAAGGGCAATACCCTGAAAATGGAAAGCAACAAAGCTGTGATTAAAGGGGTAAATAAAATAAGAACAAGAGATTTGTATTTTTTACCGAGATAAATAATTCCGGGAACAGACAAAATAAGCAATACCACGGAAATGAATTTAATGGAGGGGTAAACATCCTGCATCCAGAATGTGAGAAAAAAATTAAGTTCTTTTTTCAATCCTGATAAAATCCAGCTCAATCCTTCGCCAATATTGTTAAGTGGAATAAATCCCCGTGACCAGTAATTGCTCATATCGGCTTGCACAGTAGTGCTGATAATATATTTTGCATACAGCGCTACAAGCAAACAAGCAATGCCCCAGACAAAAGCAATTAAATAAAAAGATTGCTTTGATAAATTAATATGTTTTTTAAGCAAACTTGTAAAAACTACGGCAAGTACCAAAGGGGCAATAACTATGGCAGGCAAGGAGCAAAGTATTAATATAAAACCGCCAATGGCAATAAGCCAAACGGTTAATTTTTTTAAATCAGGTTTCATTAATTGCAAGGCAGACCAGACAATAAATAGCGATGCTGTTATATCACCGGAATATTGCTTGGCTTCGCCGCCATAAAACCATAAGGAAACACTGCCGACGCATAATGTAAATACGCTAAATAATGCAATGCCTTTAAAAAGTTGTTTGCTGATATTTAAAAACAACAACAAGGAGATCAGCGAAAAGATTAAAGGAAACAAACGATAAGCATGGTCATTAACACCTATAATAACTGTAGAAAGTTTTTCTAACAATAAAAATCCAACTGGGGCAATCTGATTATAATCCAAAGATTGAGTAGCTAACTGATAGAAACTATGATCCCTTACATTTAATGCACAAGTCAATTCGTCAAACCACATGGAAGTGCGAAAAAAGAAATGGTTTAAATGTAAAATGATTGCTGTTACTAAAATGAGTAGCAGCCAAAAGTCAATATGCTTGTAATTAATAAGTCTTGCTTTCTTCATTTGCTGATAATGCTGGTGTTATTAAATGGATTTTGTCAACAAGGTTGCCGGTAATGTTCAGGTATTGCTACTGTACAAGTTTCAATGTCCTGCACCGCATTTTGGCTTTGTTAGTGGCTTGTGTTCTATTCTATTTTTTAGGTTAAGGTTATTACTACGTTACCTGTTTTTTGTCCTGTTTCCACAAACTTGTAAGCCTCTACAATTTGTTCTAATGTGTATCGTCTGTCAATTACAGGTTTATACTTGCCAGTTTCCACTAATTCTTTTAAGAAAACAACATCTTCCTTACTAATTGTGGGAATAGGGAATAATACTTTTTTGCCACTAAATAGTGGGGTTATAAGTGCTAAAAATATATTTTCAGCGTTTTTTCCGAGTTCTGTTGACATGTATATACCGCTTTTATTGAGCAATGGTTTACATTGTTTAAATGAACTTTTGCCAACGGCATCAAACACTACGTCAAATGTCTGGCTTATTTTTGTAAAGTCTTGTTTAGTGTAATCAATTACCACGTTAGCTCCCAATGATTTTACCAGTTCTACATTTTTAGTATCGCATACAGCCGTAACCTCTGCACCAAAATATTTTACCAGTTGCACAGCTGCTGAACCAATAGCGCCTGTTGCTCCATTAATCAAAATTTTTTTGTCCA
>JAJAZO010000300.1 GCA_026785745.1 Chitinophagaceae bacterium
AGATGAACTAATGGAAACAGCAGGAAAGTTGAATTTGCAAGGCGATTCTTTTCCTGATGTGAATGCGGCATTGGAGTTTGCTCTTCAACATGCACATCCCGATGATCTGGTAATTGTATGCGGCAGTGTATTTCTTGTAGGGGAAGTTGATGCACCCATCTCCTAAAGGGGTGTTACCAAAATTCATTAACCTGAATAAATTAAAAAGAATGTCAGAACCTTAGTTCATTTAATTTTTCCAGTGCATACATGATGCAGCTAACGTGCATTGACTGAACGATCTTATTTTCCCGGAGTAATTGTTTTAATTCATCTATCGTCAGCAATATTACTTCTATCTCTTCATTTTCATCCAATGCCTGTTCAGCTATCTTCTTCCCTCCTCTTGCCAGAAACATGTGGAGCAGGTTGGTGTTAGTAGAAGGATTGGGTGATATTCTGCCGAGGTAATCAAAAGTAGAAAATGAATAACCTGTTTCTTCAAGCAGTTCTCTTGCTATAGCTTCCTGATAATCTTTATCAGTATCATCCACACAACCGCCGGGTATTTCGATAATGGTTTCTTCTAAAGCATGACGATACTGACGAACCATTACAATCTTGCCATCCCCGGTTACAGGAACTGCACCAACCCAGGTTGGAAACTCATACACATAATAAGGATCAACGATTTTTCCGCCGGGGGTTTCGCAAACATCCTTACGAACTTTAAACCAACGATCATTAAAAAGATAGGTGGAGGAAAGAGTTTTCCATTTCATGTCCTTCATAGAACAAACTTACCATTTCATTCTTTGCCTTAAAGAAGTTATATGAGCAGTATGATGCTTGCCATGCCAGGCATACATTCCCAGTAAATACCACAACCGCATTGTTTTCTTACTCGCCGGATGAAAGACAGTCCTGTTGTTCAAGTCATCATCTTTTACATACTTCAATGCCTCGTACAAACGGGCATGAACAGCATGGAGAATGGTGATAGAAATATTAACCGGCAGTTTCACCACATCATGCAGCTCTGTCCACTTGTTTTCATCGTAAGGCTTTATGGTTGGGTTATCTTCTGTTAATCCAACTTTAAAACGGATATATGCATTCATGTGACTATCGGCTACATGATGTATCAACTGGTGAACAGTCCACCCCTCTTCACGATAAGGAGTTTGTAATTGTGCCTCATCAAGATTCAAAATTGCATTCTCAATCTGGAAAGGCAGAAACTTAATATCAGCCAACCATTCAATTTTTTGATCAATTGAAAATGGTTTTGGTTCATACTCACCAATCGGGTAACGTGGATCTATAGCAACGGATGGCATAGAATAATTTTTATTTTACAATTTCCAGTAATTCAACTTCAAAAATCAACGTGGCACCACCCGGAATATCGCCACCGGCACCCCTGTCGCCATAAGCCATATCAGATGGTATCCACAACCGCCAATGACTTCCTTCATTCATCTGCGGCAAGGCTATCTGCCATCCTTTTATCAACGCCGTTAGGGGTGCAGAAAAAGGCTCACCTCTTTTAAAAGAATTATCAAACTCTTTTCCATCTAATAATGTGCCTTTATAGTGGGCTTTTACTTTATCCCTGAGTTCAGGTTTTGCACCGGTTCCTTCCTTTATTACTTCATACTGAATTCCACCGGGCAATTCTTTTATCCCTTCCTTACTAATGTTCTCTGACATAAAAGCTGCCCCAGCCGTTTTTTGTGCTTCAATTTTTCCTTGCATATATTCTTTTAGTTTGTTTTGTAAAATGAAACCCCAACCCCTAAAGGGGCTTTATACTCTGATTGAATAACTAAACAATCACAAATGTAAATTTCAATAATTTAAAATAAAAATACTTTCCTATATAAGAACTTGTGATACAAAAGCGAATCATTGACTTAAGTCTCTCCGCCAGTTGGCGGAGGACAGGATTTTACCCTTCCCTCAACGAATGCCCCGTCAACTTAATAAATACATCTTCCAAATTAGCCAATTTCATTTCCTTTGGCCTTTCAAAACCTGATGCCACCAGGTTATCAATCAATTTATCCGGAGAATCCATTGCTACAATATTTCCCGAATCAATAATGGCTACCCTGTCACACAGATATTCTGCTTCATCCATATAATGAGTAGTAATGATAACAGTAGTTCCTCTTTCCCGGATGCTTTTTACTAATTCCCAAAGACTTCTCCTGGCTTGCGGGTCAAGGCCGGTTGTAGGTTCATCTAAGAAAATAATTCTGGGTTGATTAATTAATGTAGTCGCTACAGAAAATCGCTGCTTCTGTCCGCCGCTCAGTTCTTTCACTTTTGCCTTGGCTTTATCTTTCAGGTTCACCATTTCCAATAATTCCATCGGATTCACTTCCCTGTTGTATAAACCACAGAATAGTTCAATCAGTTGTAAAAGATTTAGTCCCGGATAATAACCACTGGTTTGTAATTGTACACCAATTATTTTCTTAATCTCATTTGGTTGTTTGTCAAGGCTCAATCCATCTACTATCACATCGCCACTGGTTTTGGGGCGCAGCGTTTCAATGATCTCCAGTGTGGTTGATTTTCCGGCACCATTCGGGCCAAGTAATCCAAAAATCTCGCCTTCCTGAACCTCAAAGGAAATTCCTTTTACCGCCTGGAAATTGCCGTAATTCTTGACCAGATTTTTTACCGATATGATTGTAGTTGCCATTCTTGTATTTATTATCCTAAAGATAAGTTTCTAATTCGTCCATCATTAATTTACTTCCAATAAACATGGGTGTCCGCTGGTGAAGTTCTGTCGGTTGAATATCCAAAATTCTTTCCTTACCATTCGTTGCCTTTCCACCGGCCACCCCCATAATAAAAGCAAATGGATTACACTCATATAATAATCTCAATTTCCCATTAGGTTTATCAGTTGTTCCCGGGTACATGAAAATACCGCCTTTAATAAGATTGCGGTGAACGTCTGATACCATGCTGCCAATATACCGTTGCGTATAGGGGCCACCATTTGTTTTGTCTTTTCGCTGGCAGGCATGAATATAATCTCTCACTCCCCCGCTATACTGAAAAAAGTTACCATGATTAACGGAATATATCTTTCCAGCTTCCGGGCATTTTATATCGGGATGGCTAAGCGACCACTCACCTACGGATGGATCAAGCGTAAAACCATTAACTCCCCTGCGGGTGGCATACACCAGCATTGTAGATGACCCGTACACCACATAGCCTGCAGCTACTTGTTGATTGCCTGCCTGCAAAAAATCTTCTTCGGTTACTATTGTACCAACAGGTGTCTTTCTGCGGTACACACCGAAAATTGTTCCGATAGAAACATTCACATCAATATTTGCACTGCCATCCAGCGGATCAAAAAGGCAAACATATTTTGAGTTAACGCTTTTACTATCATCAAAGGCTACAAAATCATCTAACTCCTCGCTGGCTACGCCTGCACAAGCTATTCCGTGGCTTAATACTTTAATAAATTGGTTGTTCGCAAACAGGTCTAATTTTTTCACCTCTTCACCCTGAACATTTATCGTACCGGCATCACCTAAGATATCTGCAAGGCCTGCTTTATTCACTTCCACATTCACCCGTTTGGCCGCAAGACCGATATTTCTTAAAAGATGCGACAACTCACCAGTGGCATTGGGTACATCCCTTAACTCTTGTATGGTAAATTCATCAAGGGTTTGAACATTTCTGTTAATATTCATAATGGCTGGCTTTTGCTTAGGACAAAAATAAGGAATAAGGGAGGTTATAAAATTCCGATGTTTTACATTTTAAAGTTGTGCTGAATATACCGACTTTTGCAAACTTGTAAACTCAGCAAACTTACTATCCATGATGGTTTTCAAATTTGGTGGTGCTTCAGTTAATAGTGTGGAAAGAATCCAGAGTGTTGGCCATATCATGAAGCATCAGGCCGGTGAAAAAATTGTAGTGATTGTGTCGGCGATGGGCAAAACTACCAATGCACTTGAAAAAGTGGTGGATGCTTTTTTTGCCGGAAAAAAAGAAGATGCCCTTCAATTATTTGAACAGGTAAAACAACAACACCTCACTACAGCCAAGTATGTGCTGGTTACTCACTACCTGCCCTGCGAACAACAATTGAAAGATTTTTTTACGGAAGCAGAATGGTTGCTGCATGATAAACCAGTGAGGGATTATGATTACTACTATGACCAGGTAGTGTGTGCCGGTGAATTATTTTCCACTGCTATTGTAAGTGCTTATCTGAATGAAATTGGTGTTAACAACAAATGGTTAGATGTCCGGGATATTTTCAGAACGGATGACGATTTCAGGGATGCAACTATTGACTGGGAATATACCAGTTCAAAAATTCAACATTCAGTAGTGCCGTTATTTGCAGCAACAAATATTATACTGACACAGGGCTTTATCGGTGCTACTGATGAAAATGAAAGTACCACACTCGGCAGAGAAGGAAGCGATTACACCGCTGCTGTTTTTGCAAATATGCTGGATGCAAAAAGCCAAACCATCTGGAAAGATGTGGAAAGTGTGATGAATGCTGACCCCAAACAATTTGCGGATGCTGTTTCAATTCCTGAATTAAATTATAACGAAGTAATTGAGATGGCTTATTACGGCGCACAGGTCATTCACCCAAAAACCATAAAGCCTTTACAGAACAAAGGCATACCCTTATATGTAAAATGTTTTTTTGACCCTTCCTTACCCGGAACGGTTATCCATGATAAACCGGTTCATAATCTTCCGCCTATTATTGTATTGAAAGAAAAACAGGTAATGCTGGTAATGAGTTCAAGAGATTTTTCTTTTATTGGGGAACAGCATATCGGTCATTTGTACAACCTGTTTGAAAAAATACATATCAAACCCAACCTGACACAGAACGGGGCTATCAGTTTTGTTTGTGTGATGGATGACAGGGCAGAAAAAATTGAGAAGCTGGCATTAGAGGCTTCTGTGTTTTTAGATGTGCAGGTAGTAAAAAGCTTATCGCTTCTTACTGTAAGGCATTACACCAAAGATGTATTTGAAAAATTAACCGAAGGAAAAATGATTTTGCTGCGACAGCAAACACCGGAAACAATTCAACTATTACTACAGTAAGATTTATTTCTCCGGCACCTGTATAGTTACCGTTTGCACCATCTTTTTAGCAACAGGTTTATCTTCACTTATGGCAGGTTTCCAGGTGCCCATATTTTCCATGCGGACAATGAGTTCATCATTAAGCTCATCACCATCCTTTATACTTTTCAGCACCTTAAAGTTTACAGGCACTCCGTCTTTATCCACCACAAATTCTACCTGTACATAAATTTTCTTTATACCCTCCGGTAGAAAAGTTCCCATCTCTTTTCCCAATGCTTCGAGATATTTTGCAAAAGCCTCTGTACCTCCCGGAAATTCAGGCCATTTGTTTACTGAACTAACAAGGGTACCCACATTTCTTGTTTTATGCACCATCGGTGGTTTCTTAACAGGTTTTTCCGGGGCTACCTTTTTGGGTTTACGTGGCGGCACTTCATTAATAATATACTGGCCTTTATCACCAATCATTACTACCGGCAACTGTTTATAATTCTCAAAATATTCAAATGCATCCTGCAGCCTGTCAGCAAACTTTTTTAACGCCGGATCATCTTTGGTCAGGTTCTCTAAAAACTTTTCACTCTTTTCTACATTAAACCGGATGGGGAAAACATGCACCGGTATAAAATCCTGTCCCTGGTCTTTGGCATGAACTGCTAAAATATATAACTCATCAATCTGCTCATCCCGGATAGGAATGCAGCCAACGGTAACACAACTACCATGTATAAATATTTCGCTGCCGGGTCTGAGTGAGTCACTTAAAATCTTATCGGAAGCATTCGGGTAATTAATTCCTAATGACAGGTAATAATTACTACGGGGGTTAAATTCGTTGATATAATAAAAACCTTCCGGCACCTGGTAGTCACCCTCCATACGTTTTGGACCCAATGTACCGGCCAATGCACAAACTTTATATGTTTTAAAAAGCTGGAATTTATCTTTTATATCATTCTTCACCCATACTTCTAACTGGCTATCGTATTTAAAAGACCGGATGTAAAGGTATTTGGCAGGCCACTGTAGTTTTTTGGCTACAAATTGTTTATGCAGTGTATCCGCTTTCTTTTGCAAAGCTTCGCTGGGGCGGGGGAAAGACCGCTGGTAATCAATAAAAGAAGTACCGGCTTTTGACGGCAGTTGAGCTACTACGCCAAAGCTAAAACTAAAGATTACAGTGATTGCTACGAGGTTCTTCATTTTTTTCTGTTAAGGTTTAACGGCGGGTAACAGATATTATTTCAACATTTCTGCTAAACTATTAATAAAGATACAAATGAAACGTCAAAATTTTTCAACATACAGAGGCAAATGGGGATACTGTCTTTATAACTGGTGTTTTACCTTAGAATTTACCCTTTGCTGGTGTTAAAGCTACCAGTCGGCCATACATGGAAAGACCTATAGGAATTGTATTTTTGTTACATGACAAAACTCTCCGTCAACATAAACAAGATTGCTACGCTGCGTAATTCAAGAGGCGGTGATAATCCCAATGTGGTAAAAGCTGCGATAGATGTGCAACGTTTCGGTGCCGATGGAGTAACGGTACACCCCCGCCCGGATGAACGGCATATCCGCTACGAAGATGTGCGGCAGATAAAAAACATAATTACTACTGAATTTAATATTGAAGGCAACTGCACCGAACAAAAATTTGTTGACCTGGTATTAGAAACAAAACCCACACAGGTAACATTGGTGCCGGATACACTCGGGCAACTAACCAGCGACCACGGCTGGGATACGATAACCAATAAAGATTACCTGAAAGACATTATCTCCGTTTTTAAAAAGGCAGGCATCCGTGTCAGCATTTTTGTTGATCCGGATATTAAAATGGTAGAAGGTGCTGCTGCTACCGGAACAGACAGGATTGAATTATATACGGAAGGCTACGCAAAAGAGTTCGGAGCCGGGAGCCGGGAGTCGGGAGTGGAACCCTATGTTGCTGCTGCTCTCAAAGCAAAAGAGCTGGGGCTTGGCATTAATGCCGGTCATGACCTTGATATGCACAACTTAAAATTTTTCAAGCAACAGATACCTTTTCTGGATGAAGTGAGTATTGGCCATGCTCTTATTTGTGA
>JAJAZO010000301.1 GCA_026785745.1 Chitinophagaceae bacterium
ATATCCATCCATTGAGGATTTGCCCCATTAGTCTTTAGCCCCATTCTGATTGAATTAATCATACTGGTAGTAAAAAAGCTATTATAAGAATTGCTGCAGATTGAAGCCTGCCCTTTTTCCGCAGCAGAAATTAACAACGAAGCCTGTGTTTGAAGAAATAATGCCATTGCGGCCCTCTTACTGATATCATAATATCCTGGTCCCACCTGAGATTTGGCAGTATCCTTAATTTCTAATCGCCGCCTGTTAACGATTGTATTGCAGCAATCACTCATCACCAGGTTTAGCCGGGCACCCTTTGCCTGTATTTCACTATATATATCTTCTATATTAAGGCTGAATGCCGCCATGTGGTCCCATGATGGTGGCTTTCCATAATACAATCCCATTTGTGGAAAAGGGAACCCGATATCACCTTTCCATCTGAAACCATGACCTGAGTAATAAAACACTACAATATCATCTTTTCCCGGATGAATGTTTTTAATGGCAGCCTTAACAGCAGTGACATTAAAATCATTGCCGGTTAATTTCTTTTCTACAAAACGGATTTCAAGTGAAGTAGTTAAACGTTTAAAATAACTGCTTACTTTCTTTCCATCCTCAATACAATTCACACTTATATCCTCGTCTTTAGAATTAATTACAGCAATAAGATACAGTACCGGCTTGGTGTTGTTGCGGATTGTAAGTAGTTGCTTTCTTGTATAAGCTCCTTCGGATAATAGTTCGCTGTTGATAAAATAATCTTTCAGATAGGCTTTTGTAAAACTTATTTTCTTAAGTTCTTTAAAACTAAGAATTCCAGTTTCGCCATATTGTTCCTGTTGGGCTACTACAGGCTCTTCAGTAAGCCCCATAGAACGTCCTGTAACTTTAAAAGGTGTAGTAAGACATGGTTCAATTACTTTCTTCGCATTCTCCCGTCTGAACCACAATCGTAAGTAATCAAAGTCAAAAATCTCAGTTCCTTCTTTAAGATTAAAGTTTTCTGACCAACAGTACCAGTAAGCCGTTCTATCCGGAGCAGTAAGTAAAAGGCCACCATCCATGGGGCGGCTTCCATAGTTATAGGGGTTTAATGTAATACTGAAATCATACAGTACCCTTTTATTTGTTTTATTATTATTGGCTGCTAATCGCAGAAAACCTGTACCATTTGCATTTTTAACCAAAAGCCCCTTGTAAATTGTTTTAGCAGGATCGCCTTTGAACTGGTAAGTGAGTTCAAAAATATCTTGCGCCGACAGTTTATTTGTCAGCATAATTAAGCAGAATGAAATAAATATCAGAATGATTCGCAAGATTGGAGCTTTGATGTTATAAATATAACAAAAACTCTATTACATGTAATGTTCCCCTAACGGATTGGCTAACCCGGATTATTAAACATGAACAGGATAATTAATTATCAGCCTCTGATTGAAAAAAGCCCATGTCAGCTAGAATGATTCCTGCATTGGTGTAGTTCAACAAGCTGTTTCTTAAATTACTTTTCAACTCTTCCCGGCTTTTTGCAAAAGCGGCTTTAATAAGAGAAAGCTTATACGAGTTAATCTTAAAAAAAGCTAACCGTGCAGTTTGCTCAGTAAAATCATCAGCTAAATGGAAACTTTCGGCAATATATGCCTGGTCATTGTAGAATTGGTGGTTCATACAGACGGATTTGGTTTTTAAAAGGATTGGACAATTTTTAGAACGTAGCAATCTTCTAAAAATTGTGTTGCTGCAACCCGGCATTATTGTTCTAATACCAGCAGTCCCTGTAATAAGCAGGAAAATCTGGGGCCACTGTAACGGATTCACCACGGCATTACAGACGGAAAACGGGCTGACCCGTTGTTCAGATTTGCAGAAATGGGGGAAATGAAGAAGTTAATGCAGCTATTAAACCCTGCACAATAAAGACATTTGAACCCTGGCTATGTCAATTACAATAGCAGAGAAAAAACAGCCCTCCTGATAATAAAAGATGGTAAAAATTTTCAGTTACTTTTCGCTAAAGAGCCAGCATTGGTTCTTTTTATTTTTCTTCCTCTTGCAGTGTTGCCACCGGGGTAATATTTTTAATACTTAGCAAAAAATCTGAGCTAAGACTAATCGCATACTGATATTGGCGAAGTAGTGTCCTGGTTATTTCATCTTCCTGCAAGATCTCAACAAGGTCTTTTGCAGGCACTGATTGATTGTTAAAAGTGTTTAAACGTCCTTTTACAATTTCTACAGAAAATGAACAGGTAGGCTTACGAAGCTTGGTGGTCTTTTCAAAATCAGTACGGTTCAACGAAACTGTTTGCTCAGCATCAGCCGACCGTTTTAATAATAACCTGATAACAGGCAGGTATTTTTTCCAGGTATAAGTGTACATAAATTGAGTTAGACGAGGGGGTAAAAGCAATACAAAATATACCTAAAGGTCAGGTTTTATTTCCACATAGGCCCGTTTATTTCTTATCAGGCTGAGAAGTTGTCTAAACTAGATGAAAAGGCTCTCTGGCATACCCTATTCTTCGCCGGCATCGTCTTAAAAAGCCTATATTTACAGACACACGGTTCAAAGTTTTCAGTTAAGTAATTTTCCTCCTCTTTACTATCTGGCTCTTTAACTGCGATGATTTTTAACCGGCCTGCCTTTTCTAAAATTCTATCTGGCAGCCAGTGCGATAAAAAAAAAATTATGACAAACGAACAAATCGAAAAATTTGTGCTGATTAAGCACCTGGACAAGGCTCCTGTAAACATTAATTTTAAAGCAAGACAAGCAATAACTGGTATGTTTATAAAAACAGCTGATTATGCTGAATTAAAATCAAAAAACCTGTGGCGCATTGTAAATGGTGCCAGCGTAGAGGAATATAACAAATCAAAAGACATTAATCTCTGCCGCATTTTCAATGGCTCAGAAATAACCAGGCTGGGGGCAATATAAATTATTGGACTACACTGTCTGATACCCGGTTAGCTGGTTTGCATTTCTGAAAAGTCAGGAAAAACTTAACTTCCCTGCAAAATACTTGTTGACTTATGTCTGCCGGTGCTAATGACTTTTTTTATACCAGGTTACCAGTCAATCAGATTTCTCTCAGCGAATTGTTGATGGAGGAACACCTTTTTTTTACCGTTCCTGATAATTGGCATGTGTTGATTACCGATGTAAAAAAATCAACCATAGCAGTTGCCAACGGTCTGCATGAAACAGTGAACCTGGTGGCTACAGGCAGTATCGTTGCTGTGTTGAACATCGCTTACAAAGAAAATATTACTGTTCCCTTTTTCTTCGGTGGTGATGGTGCCACATTTATTGTTCCGCCATCTATACTGGATGCCGTAACAAAGGCTTTGCTCCTGCATCAGCAAAGCACCGAAAAGAATTTTAATATTATGCTGCGGGTTGGTCATGTACCCGTTTCTGCTATTTATGCCGACAATCATTTGCTCAGCATCAGTAAACTCAAAACATCAACTCTTTTTTCCATCCCTGTGCTTCTTGGAGATGGCCTCTCCTATGCTGAAAAAATTATTAAAGGGGAAGACTATATGCTTGCATCACCTTCTATGGCGGAGGAGGAACTTGACCTTAGTGGTATGCAATGCCGGTGGGATAAGATAAAACCTCCGGAAAATTATGATGAAGTGGTAAGCCTGCTGGTAATTGCGCAGGATGGTGTTAATCAAACTGAAGCTTTTAAAAAAGTAATAGACCACTTAGATAAAATATACGGCGTGCCGGAAAAAAGATCTCCTATCAGTACATCAAGATTAAAACTGAAAGGGACATTAAAAAAAATAGGCACAGAAATGCGGGTAAGATTGGGTGGTTACAAACCACTGTACCTGATAAAAACATGGTTCACTACTTTGCTGGGAACCCTTTACTTCAGAACCAAAACAGGAAAAACCTATCTTAGTCAATTGGTAGATATGTCGGATACATTGGTAATAGATGGAAGAATAAACACCGTTATTTCCGGAACTTCAAAACAACGGGAACAATTAGAAGCGGCATTGAACGACCTGGAACAAACTGGTTTTATAAAATACGGTTTGTTTGTCAGCAAAGAATCAGTAATGTCCTGCTATGTTCGCAGCATGGATCAGCAGCATATTCATTTTGTGGATGGCGCAGAAGGTGGTTACACTAATGCAGCCAGTGTGTTAAAGAAAAAGATTTATCAAGCCTGATTTTATGACCAAAAAAAAATTATTACCCATTCTATTGTTTTGTATTTACAAATCAATTGCTTTTGCAAACGCTTTGCCTGCGTCATTTAATAAGAATGATTCTATTCCAACAATCACAGCCCGGCCATTCATATTTGAAAATGCATTTCGAAATGATACTACCATTCAGGACCCCACTGTGCTTGCCCGGTTTTATACGACAGAAGTGGGAAGAATAAAAATAGAAACCGGCAAACTAATTGCCTGCGATGCCAGCGATATGCATCGCAGAGTATTTTTTACTGAACTATTTCCAAAAGGTGAATTTCCTGTGCAGCTGGCCATTGTAAAAGGTGAGCCGGGTGAATATGAATATATAGCCTATAGCAGAATTCTTTTTTCTGACAAGCCCGTAAAAAAATGGGTTTATGCATTCAGCCCCGGCGAAGCATTCAGAGAACCCTCCGATACAATAAGCCGTTTCCGTTGTGCTTTTTTTGGAGATATGGGAATGCAATCAACTGTAATAGCCGATTCTGCCGCCAACAATTTGTTTGTAAAAAAATCGCACCTGGAATGGGGAGAAATTTTTGTGGACAGGTTTAAGAGAACAGGTCAAAAAGCATTTATACACTCTTTTGACAAGCATAACCTCGTTTCTATTTCCACTTTTTTTAATCCCTGTTACGCCAGTTATATTGGATATGATGAGAAAGGAAAGCCGTGCAGGCTTTTGCTTGATCCCGGCAATTTCCAGATTATGCGGTCAATGTTCTAAACTTATTTGTTGTTAAAAAAAGTTTGGCAAAAAGAAACAGTTCTTTTTTGTACAAATTGTATTTTTACCAATCATTAAACCACTAAATCCAGTATATGAAATTGAAGGCCCTTTACATTGCAACAGCAATCATTTTTTTAGCCAGTTGTAATAGTGCTAAAAAAGAAGAGGAGGCAACGACCAGCAACCCCGAAATAGAAGATGTAGATGCCCCTATCGCAGATACAAAAGATTCTGTGGAGGCAAGGAAAGTAACTGAAAGAGATTATAATGTTACTAAAGAGAATGCTTATAACGATATGTTTCTCGACAGCCTTGCCATGGAGAAATACATTAGTGACCGCCAGCTTGGTGATAAGAAAATTGCCCTTCGTATCCGTAGTTTTTACAATGCCAGAAATTACCAGTATGCATGGTTTTCTACTAAAGGCTTAACGGAGCAGTCCCGTTTTTTCTGGAACCAGTATGATTATGCGGTTACACACCTGAAAGATACTTCGCTGGTCAATTCTGCCTTTTATAAAGATGCAGAAAGATACCTGAACCAAGAGAAAATGACAGCCAGTACAAAAGATGCTGCTATTTTAAATACAGAGTTTGGCTTTACCGAACATTTTATCCGTTTCATCAACAGCACTTACGAAAAAGGATATGTGAAGAGGAAAGAGCAGGAAAAATTTGTCCCCATAAGAAAACTTGATCCTGTTCTGATGGCAGATTCGCTGCTGAATAAAAAACACAGCGATGAAAAATATTATGAACAGGTTAATGATATGTATGGTAACCTTAAAAAAAATCTTCAACTCTATCTTGATATAGAGAAAGCCGGCGGATGGCCCACCATACCAACTGCCAAAGCAATTAAAAAAGGAGAAACAATGGCTTCCATTCCTGCCATTAAAAAAAGATTGCGACTTACACAGGATATGATGGGCAACGACAGCAGTGCCATTTTTACAGATACCCTTGAATTGGCGGTGAAGAAATTTCAAAAAAGACATGGCTATAAACAGGATGGAATAATAACAGCAACATTGATTAAAGACATGAATGTTCCTGTCAAAGAAAGATTGATGTCCATATTGCTGAATATGGACAGGATGAGATGGTTGCCACAAAAACCAAAGGGTAACCTCATTATTGTAAACCTGCCAGAATTTATGCTGCATGTGTACGATGGCAATAAGCCTGTTTTTGATATGACAGTAGTGGTTGGAAAAGTAGGCAACAACACGATGATGTTTAATGGCGACCTGAACCAGATATATTTTAGCCCTTACTGGAATGTGCCGCAAAGTATCATTAAGAATGAAATTAATCCGGCGGTAGCAAGAAACCCCAACTACTTAGCGAACAAGAATATGGAAAGAATCGGCGGTGGTGTCCGTCAGCGGCCCGGCCCCGGCAATGCATTAGGAAAAGTAAAATTCATTTTCCCTAATAGTTTCAACATGTATTTTCATGATACGCCTTCGAAAAGTTTGTTTGGACAGGATAAAAGGGCCTTCAGTCATGGCTGTATCAGACTGAGTGAGCCGCAAAAAATGGCTGAGTGGTTGCTGCGAGACCAACCGGAATGGACACAAGAAAAAATTGTTTCTGCCATGAATCAGATAACTGAAAAAGGTGTGAAGCTAAAAGACCCGGTACCTGTTTTCATTATTTATTATACTTCCTGGGTGGACAATGATGGTGAATTGAATTTCCGGGATGATGTTTACCAGCATGACAGTGAGTTGAACAAAAAAATGTTTGCTGCCGGACCAACAACAGCTAAAACCATAAAGGTGGATAGTTTAAAAACGAATTAATACAGTAATAAAGCATATTAACCGTTCATCCTAAATGCTGCTGATTCAGGCAGCATTTCTTATTTAACTGCTGTAAACTATTACCGGCTGTGCTAAACCAAAACTGTATGCTTTATGGTAAGGTATGTAATGTCCTTTTCAGTGCCGCAGGGCCGGCAACAATCTGCACAAAAAATATATAGATCATTATTTTGATGCCTTGTACAAGCATGGCCCGGGTGGTATGCGCAGCCAGTGCTATGCTGACTATGATAATGCCTGTAGCTTTGTACACATCAAAAGTTTTAAACGGGAATCCGTAGCCAATCATCATTTCAAATCTGGCACCTTCCGGGAGTATGTGCAGCAACTGGCATCCTTATGTGGAAATATCACTTCATTTTTAAGATTGCAACAGCAACAGACATTTGAATCTATTTACTAACCAGCCAGTATGCAAATAAAAAAAGAGCCTGTAGAAACAAGCCCTTTACCATTAAACCTTTCCTTGAGAAGTATAAACCTATCTCTTAGAAGGCACAAAGTAATTACCACCACGATGGAGCTACCGGAAAATAGCCGAAAGGGGTAATCTGTCGGGTAATAGGGCTTTCATGCAGATGAGAATGCCCGGGTTTACCTTGTTGGGCTCATTTTTCAAAATTATACACTGCTTTAGGATGATTAATATCTCCATTCTTTGGAATAACCTCCATCCTACTAATGAAAATAGAATGCAAAGCGAAATTTCGTTTCAAATCCTGTAAATTTAGCTCTGAAAAGCAAATCACCCTTTTAGCATTCCTATTTTTTGAAAATGGGTGTCAAAAACCAAAGTTATATGCACAGAGTCATTATTCCTGTTGATTTTTCCGAAACATCCCTGAATGCTGCCCGTTTTACAGCCCGGATGCTGGCAGGAAAAAAAGATGCTGTTGCCCTTCTTTATAATAACTATGAAAGTGAAGGAGACCATGATGTAGTAGTCGGCTACCAGGAAAGTTTAAAAAAAGAATTCCTGGCAAATGGTGTTGAAAGCGTTGAATACGAAAATGAAATGGGTGGCGACCTTATAGAAAATATTGCCCGTCTTGCCCACACCAGCAGGGCTACCCTTATTGTAATGGGCATCACCGGAAAATCAGAAGTCCGCCAGGCCATGTTTGGAAGTAACACACTCAAGCTGGTTGATAAAAATCTTTTGCCGGTTATGATCATTCCACCGGATGCTGTTTATAAAGGAATAAACAATGTAGTATTTACTTCCGATTTTAAAGATGTAGAGGCTACTACTCCAGCTGCATTGATAAGTTCCGTGCTTGAAATATTCAATCCAATGCTGCATATTGTAAATGTAAACAAGGAGCATTATGTATCTCTTACAGAAGAAATTGAAAAAGAAAAAGCTATTTTCCGTGAAATGTTCAAAGCTCTTAAAACAGAGTTTTACTTCCTTACCATGAATGATTTTTATGAGGCCGTGGATAATTTTGTAAAAGACTACAATATTGATGTGCTGGTGACCATTCCAAAGCACCAGAGTAATGCAGTATCGTTGTTTAAATCAACTCACACCAAGCGACTGGCGTATCATAGCCGCATTCCGATACTGGCAGCCCATGAATAAAACAGCACAAACTTAATACTTGACTTGTCGGGAACAAATGTTTAACTTTGTTTACGTTTTTTTTATGCGACAGTATTCAAACAAACTGACCCGTATTTACTCATTTGCCGAGCAATCACTGCCGGTAAATTTTTATATTCCTGATTAATACAGCCAGGCATCAGC
>JAJAZO010000302.1 GCA_026785745.1 Chitinophagaceae bacterium
AATTTTCCTTTTTCAACAGGTGTCATACCGTCCCAGTTCTCATGACAAGGTTCGGCGATGGTGAGTTGGATTTTTTTGCTCATAAAATCATTTTTACTTATCTGAAATTTTTAAAAAAGAAGGGCCGGTAGAAACCAGCCCCGTATCACTAACCGGCTGTTAAATGATTAGTCATTTATTCTTCTGATGCTGCTGCATCGGGAATTGCATATCGTTATGAATAGAAAGTATCAACAAACAGGTAGCCGTGCAAAAAACCGGGCTGGTAATACAGTGGTGGCCGTTCCAGCTGCCATCATTATTCTGAATGTTTACCAGTTTGCCAGTGGTCGCATCGTACCATTTTTTCCAGTCATCACCACCCTGCATAATCAGACTTTCTCCTGTCATCAGGAAGCTCATAAATTCTTCGCCGCCATTGTTACCAAAGCCAGTCAACACATCATCCCGCTGCGCCTGTTGCTGCGATGCTTTATTTACAGAATAGGCAGTTACTAATTCTTTGGCATTGATCGTTTCCACACCAGCAGCTTTCAGGTTATCTTCAGTTACCTTATTATCTTTTATTTTTCCTTCTCTTTTTGCTTTGTCCACCAGGTCCTGTGCCCTTTTAGATTCCTTGGCACTTGCTCTTGTAGTACTTGATAAACCATAAAGCATTACCCCGGCTGCTTTACTTGTAACTGCTGCATTGGTATTCACATCAAAATTGCTGTTCTGGTACTTACGGCTTCGTTCCATCACTTCGCCATCCACTACTCTGCCCACATCATCAGCACTTTCCAGCGCATTATTGGCCAATGCAGATTGTAATACGGGTGCCCAACCCCCATCTCTCCAGCTACCGTCTTTATCCTGTCCTTGCTGAATCCTCGCTACACACTTATCCAATGCTTTTTCAATTCTTTTTTTCATCGCCTCATCGTTCAGGTTGTAGCGAAGTATGTTTGTAAAAAATTGGGCCGTCAGTATCACATCAATATTTCTGCCCAGTTTTATTTGTGGTTGTGTGTTGGTGAGTGTTGTTAGGTAAGGCTGGTTATCCGGACATTCTTCGGTGATTTTTAATAAGAAGCCTGTTGCCTTTTTAAGATTAGATGAGTAATCCCCTTTATCTAACGTATTATCAGTTCTTAATAATGACATCGCTACAAGTGCAGTTGTTGCCGGATCACTGGTTACGGCATGCGGATCATTTATATCCTGCCTGCTATGAGTGCCGGCACCCCAACCTCCATCCGGTGCCTGGGCCTTGCCCATCCAGTCCAATCCTTTTTTAATAGATGCTTCAACTATCTCTGGTGTTTTAAAAGTGCTGATTAACTTTCCTTCCTGGCTGGTATCTGTACCAATAATTGTTTTCATAATACAGACGTGGTTCAGGCTTGGATTGTTACAGCATTTGATAACCTTCTTTTCCGGTCTATCATTTTTAATGGTAGTGGTAGCCAGCAATCCAATTACGGCCAAAGCCGATACTGAAAGCAATGCGTTTCTTTTTTCAAATAAAAATTTCATGGCATTTTGTTTAAAAGATGAATAAAAAAAATTGCCAGCCGGAGAGAGATTTAACCGCAGAGGCAGGGAGGCGCAGAGTTAACACAAATTATTTTGTATCCCTCTGCATCTTTGCGCCTCTGCGGTTATTGTATTTATTTTTTACTTACAGACAGTGTTTTCACTTCTTCACTATTCTTTGGTTCAGGTTTTCCTTTGGCCAGCATTTGTGCACTTTCTACCAACCTTACAAATTCTGAACGATAACCTTCTTCATCACTTCCTTTTGCTTTACGGGCAAGGCTTAGTACATTATCAAAAGAAGAAGTTGATTTGAATTCTGAATTGCGGAGCAACATACCAAACTGAGCTACGGATGCAGCAAAACGGAAGTTGTCGGATGTTTTAGCAATAGCAATTTGCTTATCCAATACAGGATGCTCGATTAGTTTACTTACATCTCCATCTGGTTCTTTGTACCGGAATTTTACCGTCAGTATCTCATCGCTTTGAGATGATTTACTGAGTGGCACAATATTTTTCTGGTATTTTAATGAATCAACACCTTTCAGGAAGTCACTATTCACTCCTACTGGAATTACTTCGTACAATGCAGTTACAGTATGACCACTGCCCAATTCGCCAGCATCTTTTTTATCATCGTTAAAATCTTCTTTGGCCAGCATCCTGTTTTCATAACCAATCAACCGGTAGCCTTGTACTTTGGCAGGATTGAACTCAACCTGTAGTTTTACATCTTTTGCAATGGTAAACAGCGTACCGCCAAATTCATTTACCAATACTTTTTTTGCTTCGCTGATACCATCAATATAAGCATGGTTGCCATTTCCTTTGTCGGCCAGTTGCTGCATCTTACTATCCTGGTAATTGCCCATGCCGTAACCTAATACAGTAAGGAACACCCCGCTTTTTCTTTCATCCTCTACCATTCTCACCAGTTCATCGTTACTGCTAACGCCTACATTAAAATCTCCATCAGTACAAAGAATGACACGGTTGTTACCACCTTTTACAAAATTTTCTTTCGCAGTTTTATAAGCTAGTTTTATTCCGGCTCCACCAGCGGTAGAACCGCCAGCTTCAAGGTTATCAATAGCATCTTTGATTTTAGTTTTATCAGAACCATTAGTTGGTGATAAAACTAATCCAGCGGCACCTGCATATACCACTATGGTTACTTTATCCTGTTGGCGAAGCTGGTCAACCAGCATTTTGAGAGAAGACTTAACTAAAGGAAGCCTTAATGGCCCACTCATAGAGCCTGATACATCAATCAGGAAAACAAGATTAGAGGCGGGTAAATTATCAGTAGATATTTTTTCTCCCTGCAAACCAATCAGCACCAGTTTGTGGTCTTTATTCCAGGGAGCATCAGATATTTCTGTATTGATTGAGAAAGGGTCTTTACCTGTTGGTTGTGGATAGGTGTAATGAAAATAGTTTACCATTTCTTCAATCCTTACTGCACCTGCTGGCGGCAGTTGTCCCTGGTTTAAAAAACGACGGACATTACTGTAAGAAGCCGCATCTACATCTATTGAAAAAGTAGAAAGTGGATTATCTTTTACTTTTAAAAATTTGTTTTCATTGATATTATCATATCCTTCCCGGCTTAATCCTTCTTCGTCCACATCGCCACTATAATAACCGGTAGATGGTGATGGCATGATCTGACCACCGGCAATTCCCCGGCCATAAGCTTCCATTGTTTTTACTTTTTTCCCATATCCCGTTACTACCACCTCCTGCGCCACTGAGCTGTTTGTTTTCATCGTAACGCTAATAATGGAACGGCCATTTATGTTTTCCTGCACGGCTACATAACCCAGTGCTGAAAAAACTAATGTACCGGATGATTTTGCAACAGTGATGTGGTAAACACCTTTCGCATCAGATGTTGTACTCTGTGTAGTGCCTTTCATCGTTATACTCGCCGAAGGTATTGGAGAGCCCTTGTCGTCTGTAATAGTACCGGTAATAGTGTGAGATTTGACAGGTCGGAAGGCCAGCATTATTAAAATAAGCGGCGTAATAAGGATAAGTATTCGTTTCATAAAATGGTGTTTAGATACCCTGATGCGGGTATTTTGGAGATTGCATAAATAGAGGCAAAAGATTTTTACCTCACCCCCTTTACTATTCATATATATCGGTAATCCTGCACCCCCTCTCCTGAAGGAGAGGGGATCGGAGTTCATAATAATAAGGGGTGTAATGGGGTGAGGTTTTTGCTGACCAAAGAACCGAACGATGAATGGAGCGTCGCAAGAGACGATCATCTGTGTTTCTTAAGCTGGTTTCATAAAATTTTAATTCATTAATTTTAACCGTTGGCTTTTATAAAGAACATATCCCTCTTGCCTCAGGCGAGATCGCTAACCGATAAGGAGCTGGTAGCCCTCTATAAGGAATCGGGTGATATGGCCGTACTCGGTGAACTATATCAGCGATATATGGAACTGGTGTATGGTGTTTGCCTGAAGTATTATAAAGAACCAGAAACCGCCAAAGACAGTGTGATGCAGATTTTTGAAGAATTGGTATCAAAATTGAAAAAGCATGAGGTGGACAATTTCAAGGGCTGGCTGCACCAGGTGGCCAAGAACCACTGCCTGATGCAGATGCGAACACCTAAGAATATGAAAACAGTTGAGTTCAAAACAGAACTTGTGCAATCGGAGGAAAATGTGCATCTGAATGGTGTGCTGGAAAAAGAGGAGAATTTCACGAAAATGGAGTACTGCCTTGGCACATTGGCAAAAGAACAGGCTGAAACAATCAGGCTCTTTTATTTAGAAAGTAAATGCTACAACGAAATTGTAGAATTAACCGGAATGGAATGGAACCAGGTAAGAAGCCTGATACAGAACGGGAGACGAAATTTGAAAATATGTATGGAAAGAGAGGAGTCGGGAGTTCGGAGCCGGGAATCAGGGGTTTGACAAAAAAATATAAACTTTGTAATGCCTTATGGCAATTGATAACAACATAAAACATTTTACTGCCGCTGATATTGAAAAATATCACAAGGGTTTTCTTTCGAACAAGGAAAGACATGACCTGGAAAAAGCTGCAATGGATGATCCCTTCCTGGCCGATGCACTGGAAGGATATGCTGTTGCTGGTGTAAATGTTGCTACTGATATTGCAGAGCTGAAAAAAAGGCTGGCGGAAAAAACGGAAGACACTAAAGTGATTCCACTGAAAGCAGCAACCCGAAATAATTTTAGACTACTGCGGGCAGCTGTGCTGCTGGCTTTTGTAGCTGGTGCCGGTTTATTAATCTACCAGTTTGGATTTAATAAAAAAGAAACCGGCATAGCCGAAACAAAAAAAGTAAAAAAAGAAGATAATAATGTAAGTGATAGTGGCAAAACAACTTCAATCAATCCTGCAACTATCACCGCACCTGTTTCTGAAATCAAATCCGCTGATGGCCCAACAACAAATAAAAATGTTGCTACAACCGATAAAGAAACAAAACCAGGCAGCACCACAAATAACAATACCGGAGAACAAACACCTGTAGCTACCGGCAAAACAGGTTTTGATGATATAGTAGTAAATAAACCAGCACAAGCACCTACTGTAACAGCATTACCCCCAAAGGTTGCTGATAAAAAAGAAGACAAGGAAATTGTAACAAATAAATTAGCCGAAAAGAATGAGGCTGACCGTGAAGAAGCCTTTAAAAAAAATAAAACAAAGAACAATACCCAGGAAACTGTTGTTGCTGGCGGTGTAGCAACAGGTCAGTCCACACAGCAGAACAACCGCACTATTACTACCCCCAGCCGGAGAGCAAACGAGCAGACCAATACCTATTCCAGCGATCAAAATCAGAATCAGGCAACCAATATATTCCGTGGCCGGGTTACCGATGCTGATAATAACGGTGTTCCTTTTGCCAACGTTACCAATGTTCAGGATAATAATGCTGGTACTTATACTGATGCAAGAGGATTTTTCAACCTGACTTACCCTGATTCTGTACTTACTGTACAGGTAAGATCTATTGGTTTTGAAAATAATAATGTACAGTTAAGGAATGCAGTTCCCAATAACCAGGTGGTGCTGCAGGATAACCGCAAAACTTTATCCGAAGTAGTGCTTAGAAAACAAAATTCAAATGCTACAGCCCGCAGCCGTGATGGTAATATGAAATTAGAAGAACCTGAACCAGCAGATGGATGGGATAAATATGACACCTACCTCACCAACAACCTGGAAGTGCCGGAGGATTTGAAAAACAGGCAAACAAGCAGCAGCGAAGTGCAGGTTTCTTTTGAAGTAAATAAGAATGGTGAACCCATTAATTTTAAAGTAGAAAAATCCCTTTGTGCCAAATGCGATAAAGAAGCCATTCGCCTTGTAAAAGAAGGCCCAAAATGGAAACGTAAGGCTAAAAAAGGACGGACTACGGTAACTATATATTTTTAACACTGTTTCCGCTCATATTTTACTCTGGGTCATTTCCTGCTGGTTTCACTACCTTCGCATTTCTAAAAAAATTATATGAAAAAATTATTTATCACAGCCATTGCTGTTTGCACTTTATGGATTGCAGATGCACAAACACTGACAACCCCTCAACCCAGCCCTACTCAAACTATCAAACAAAATTTTGGACTTGCTTCCATAGAGCTTTCCTATTCCCGCCCCGGAATGAAAGGAAGAAAAATCTATGGCGACCTGGTACCTTATGGAAAAGTTTGGCGTACCGGTGCCAATACTGCCACTACCTTAACATTTGCAGAAGATGTAACTATTGGTGGTGTGAAAGTGAAAGCCGGTAAATACGGTCTTCTCAGTATTCCTGAAAAGAAAAACTGGACATTGATTATCACCAAACAATTGGATGTTACAAGTCCTGCTACATACAAACAAGACCAGGATGTAGTAAGAGTAGAGGCCAAAACAATGGACATGGATGAAAGCATGGAAACGTTTACCATGCAATTTGCCAATGTAAAAACCAACAGCACAGAACTACACCTGATGTGGGACAGAACGGCTGTTTCGCTTCCTATTACTACCGATGTGGAAACAAAAGTAATGGCACAGATAGACCAGTTGATGAATAAAGACAACCGTCCTTATTTTAATGCAGCTATGTACTATATGGACAATGGTAAAGACCTGAACCAGGCACTTGCATGGTTTGATAAAGCAGTAGAAGGAAACCCAACTGCTTTCTGGATGCACCATCAAAGGGCAAATGCTTTAGCGAAACTCGGTAAGAAAGATGAGGCAAAAGCAGCAGCAGAAAAATCAAAAGAACTGGCAACTACTGCAAAGAATGATGATTATGTAAAGCTGAATGAGAAGTTGCTTGCAGAGTTGAATAAATAAAAACCCCAAAAAGGGTCTTAGCATCTGATATTTTTAAATAGCCCCATTTTTTGGGGCTATTTTTTTGCCCATTAAGCTATTTAAAAGAATACTGAAAAAGATTACCCCAAAAGCACCGATGGGGTTTAGCCAGAGAAATCCCATTTTAAAAACTTCTGCTTTCGTTAAAATAAAAACAGTTAGTACTAATAATTCTGCCAGCACCGCTGCCCAGAAAACAACATGACCACTTTTTATTCTCTTAAAGAAAAAAGCAACAAGGAATACACCGAGAATGACACCGTAGAAAAGAGAACCTAATACATTTACTGCTTCTATCAGGCTGTTGCCGATATTGTAAGTAAACATGGCAACGATGATACAGAATATACCCCAGGCCAGTGTGTACCACTTCGATAAACGATATTCAGTTTCGCTGGTTTCTTTCTTTTTAGTAAAGCGACGGTGAAAATCAATCATGGTGCAGGAAGCCAGCGAATTAATGGCGGCTGCAATACTACCCCATGATGCAAGGAATATAATAGCAATTAACAACCCAACTAACCCGACAGGCAAATTATCAACAACAAAGCGGAGAAAAATATAGTTGGTGTCGTTGTTATCGCCACCAATTTCCTTCGTCTTTACCCAATCTTTTACTTTTACCCGCAATACATTAGCACTACTTTGCAAAGTGTTTAACTCCTGTAAATATTCCCCCTGTTTCACCTTATCATTATCATCTGAGGCATTGGAATAATTGACAACGGCTTGCTGTTTTAATGCGGCAATTTCATTGTACTGCTGCTGTACCAGCCTGAAAGAATCTTTATACACAGCGGATTGTTCCAGTTTTTTTACCTGTACTTCATTAAAAAAAATCGGGGCCTTATTAAATTGATAAAATGTAAACACCAACGCCCCAATCAGCAGTATAGCAAATTGCATGGGCACTTTTACCAGCCCATTCATCAACAATCCCATCCGGCTTTGCTTCAACGATTTTGCAGTCAGGTAGCGGCCCACCTGCGATTGGTCAGTACCGAAATAGGAAAGTGCCAGGAAGAAGCCACCAATTAAACCACTGAATAAGTTATACTGATCACTCCAGTTAAAATGTCCTTTTTCAAAACCTGTTGTAATTACATTCAGTTTCCCCATTTTCCCACTTATTTCCAACGCATCACTAAAGCTCACATTCTTTGGAAGCATATTTACGACCATATATGCCGCCAGGAACATACCAATGAAAATGATGATCAGTTGAAGCTGTTGTGTGTAAGCCACAGCTTTTGCACCACCACTCATGGTGTAGATGATTAGCAACCCTCCCATTAGTATGTTAGTGTAGTAAATATTCCAGCCAAACAGTGATGAAAGAATAATAGAAGGAGCAAACACACTGATACCGGTAGACAACCCTCTTTGTAACAAAAACAGGAATGAAGTTAGTGTTCTTGTTTTATTATCAAACCTGTTCTCTAAATACTCATACGCCGTATAAACTTTCAGTTTCCTGAAAATGGGAACGAAAAAAATACAGATAACAATCATGGCCAGCGGAATGCCAAAATAGTATTGTACAAACCGCATCCCGTCTGTATAAGCC
>JAJAZO010000303.1 GCA_026785745.1 Chitinophagaceae bacterium
GTACGGCAAACTTTGGAATAACAAGGCTTTCATGGCCACCCCAACTAACGGCCATCATAATATGTTTCAATAATTCGCAGAACCTGACAATCGAATCCATTCCATCGGTTTTTAACACAAAAGTGAAAAGGCCACAGGCTCCTTTCATCTGTTCCTTTGCTAACTGGTACTGCGAAAAACTTTCATCGAAAGGGAAAAGTATGGATTCTACTTTAGGATGCTGTTTCATGTAAGCAACCACTTCGGCGGTTGATTTTGTAATCCTTTCAATCCTTGCCGGCAATGTTCTTAACCCTCTGATTAATAACCAGGCATTGAAAGGTTGGATACCACTTCCAATATTCAGGTATTCGCTGTCAAATATTTTTTTCATCATCGCATGGTTACCACTTAGTACGCCACCCAATGTATCACTATGTCCGCCGATATATTTAGTGGCTGTCTGCATCGCTAAATCAATTCCCATTTCAATTGGTTTTTGATAGAGTGGTGTGCAATAACTATTATCAATTAATGTGATGATGCCCTTTGATTTAGCAAAAGTGGCAATTTCTTTAATGGGTTGCAAAGCAAAATCCCAACTGTTAGGCGATTCGAGGTAATAAAAAGTAGTGTTGGGCAGCGTTGCTTCTTTCCAATTTTCAATGCTGGTTCCATCAATATAAGTAGCAGTAACGCCAAAGCGGGGCAATATAACATCCAGCATTCTTTGTACCCATGTGTAGGGAGCTTTTACTGAAACAATATGATCTCCGGATTTTACATTGGCGAAAATACCAGCGAAGATGGCGGCTGCACCATTATTAAATACCAGGCAATCTTCAGCCCCATCCAATGCGGCCAGTTTTTTGCGAAGAATATCAACCGTTGGATTTAATCCCCGGCTATAGAGATACCCCCCCATCTCATCTTCAAAAGCTTTGCTTAAATCAGCAACCTTCTTAAAAGCAAAATTGCTGGTCTGCATAATGGGCGGTGCCACTGCGTTGAAATAATTCTCCCTGTCTTCGCCCAGTTCATTGATGATTTGAGAAATATCCATTATGATTTTTTTTTAAAATAAAACAAGTAGTAGAGTACCAGAAAGAATGCCAGCAGGCCGGTTCCAATCAAAGCGGCATTTATATCTTTAATAACCACACCGACTGCTATCATAAAATAACTGAACACAAAAAAACCTGTCAGTACCGGGGTAAATTTATTCCATGCACCGGTTATCATCGCCTCGTTCTGCTTTCTTTTTCTCAATACAAATAAAGTAGCGGCTGATGTACTCATACCAATGCTATCAAGAAACATGGTAAAGTTTAAAATATTGTCAACTCCTTTGCCAAAAAAAGTAACAATGATGGTAATGAGTGAAAAGGTAGCCAGTCCTGCTACTAATGCTTCAGTTTTAGGATGCCGATAGGAAAATATTTTGGGGAACACTTTGTCCTCACTCATAGCAAACATTACCCTGGGATTACTCATCAGCAGGATATTTACGTAAGCCAGTACTGAAAGAAACATTAACGCATCAAACACTTTGCCACCTGCTTTTCCAAACCATGCTTCGCAAAGCAAGGCTCCGATAGCAGAAGCATTTTTCATTTTATCATACCCTATTACCTGAGTGTAAGCAACATTGATAAGCAGGTATAATGAAATAACAATAATAATACCGATGATAATTCCTTTGGGAATGCTTCGGGTGTCTTTTACTTCGCCCCCAAAATTGATGGTTTGCTGATAACCTCCATAAGCAAAGCAGACCGGAATCAATGAAATAATAAACAAGGAGAAAGCATTTTTATCTGCCAATGTAAATAAAGGCGAGCCTTGCTCATACCCATGCGGTTCTATCACCACTCCTTTAAAAATACTGGCAATAAGTAATACCACTAACCCTACTTTGATAATGATAAGTACATTCTGTGTACGGCTGCTGGTTTTTAGTCCAAATAAATTAACAACAAAAAACATGGCTACCGCCACTATCGCAACTACCGTGTTGAACACAACACCGCTTGGTTTCCCATACAATAAATCGCTTACATAATCAGCGCCTATTAATGCCACTACTGCTAATGAAGCAGCGTTACTTATAAGGATGATTGCATTGACAGAAAATCCGACTGATGGATGATAGCATTGTGCAAACACTTTATAATAACCACCCATTGCAGGTAACCGCTGCCCTATCTCTGCATACGTTAATGCCCCGCATAAAGCAATTAAACCACCAACAACCCATAATAAAAAAAAGATGGAACTGGTACCAGAAGTAGCTGCAACAGAAGCCGGGTTTCTGAAGATACCCATGCCAATTACCAAACTCACCACTATCAGGCTCAGATCAAAAAGGTTCAGTTTATTCTTTCCTGTCATGGCTTGAAGATACAAAGAAAAGGTTCTAACTTTATGACCATTCATTTCCTCATTTCTATGAAAAAAATCTTCTTCTTTTCATTTCTTTTGTTTCTGTTTATTCCCTGTTTTGCACAACAAGAGGAACAGGATACCTTAACAACAATGGATGAAGTAACAATAAGAGCATTTGAACAAAACCGCAACGCATTAAACTCAGTAGCCGTAGTTAAAATAATTGATTTCAACAATGGTGACCGGTATAATAAAATATCGTTGGTTAATGGATTTAATACCGTGGCCGGTGTACGAATGGAAGAAAGGTCTCCCGGCAGTTACCGCATCAACATTCGTGGCAGTTCACTTCGTTCACCATTTGGCGTTCGTAATGTAAAAGTTTATTGGAATGATATTCCTGTTACTGACCCCGGAGGCAATACTTATTTCAACCAGTTTGCCTGGAACAATTTTTCTTCTATCGAAATTTTTAAAGGACCCGCAGGCAGTATGTATGGTGCCGGCACTGGCGGTTTGATTTTAATGCAGACACTATCTTCCTGGCAACCGGGGGCAAGTATAGAATATATTACCGGCAGCAACAATGTTCAAAATGTATTTATCTCCGGCCGGTTTGGAAAAAAAGATAATAAGAGCCAAATTTCATTTGCACATAACCAGACCGATGGCTACCGCACACAAAGCAGGATGGGAAGAGATAATTTTTCATGGGTATCAAAAGCAAATATTTCGGAAAAGCAACAAATATCATTTTCTCTTTTGTTGTCGGATCTGTATTATCAAACACCTGGTGCATTAACATTGGCAGAGTTTAATAAGAACCCCAAAGCATCAAGACCGGCAGCCGGTGCTTTTCCATCAGCCATCACTGCAAAAGCAGCTATCGAACAAACAAATTTTCTCGCTGGCTTTACTCACTTGTATAAATTCACTCCTGCCTTTACTAACTATACTACTTTTTACGGTGCCTTTACACAACTTAAAAACCCTGCCATCCGTAATTATGAAAAAAGAAGTGAACCAAGTCTGGGTGGCCGCACTGTTTTTATTTATGAAAAAAAGAAGGAAGCAATAAGCTGGCAATTGACGGCTGGCAGTGAGTTTCAGGATGGTTTTTTTAGTACCTCCGTATTCAAAAATGTAAACGGTGTGCCCGACAGCCTGCAAACGGATGATGATATACTGTATAAAGTAAGGAGCTATTTTCTACAAGGTAATCTGGAGTGGAATGAAAAATGGTTTATCAATACCGGTCTTAGTGTGAACAGAACAAAAGTGAATTTTACCCGGCTTAACCGTTTTCCTATTGTATCACAAATACGGAACTATAGTAACGAACTGGCACCAAGAATTTCTTTAAAGAAAGTTTTTGACAAAGACTTTTCATTAAGGGCAACTGTATCAAGAGGTTTCTCCCCACCTACTATTGCGGAGTTACTTCCTTCAACCGGAGTTATCAGTATTGATCTCGAAGCTGAATACGGATGGAATTATGAAACAACTATAAGTTATAATATTACGAAAGGACAACACAGGATTCAGCTTGAAGCCACAGGATTCTATTTTAAACTAAATAATGCCCTTGTACAACGCCGTGATATTTCCGGTGCAGATTTTTTTGTGAATGCCGGTGATGTAAAACAAAAAGGAATAGAACTTCATACAGATTATATGTACAGAGCTTCTGCACTTAGCTTTATTGAAAATTTCAATATACGTATAGATTACACCTATAATCATTTTCGCTATGGCAGCTTTATTAAAGGTACTGATGATTTTTCAGGCAAGACAGTTCCTTCTGTTCCTGCCAATACATTTTCTGCTTTAGGAGATATTAATTTAAAGAAAGGCTTTTACTCAAACATTACTTATTATGCTGCTTCAAAAATTTTTCTGAATGATGCCAACACGGCTACTGCAGAACCGTATGATCTGCTCGGCTGGCGATTAGGCTGGAGAAAAACAATTAAGCAAAAAAACAAACTGAATTTTTATGCCGGAGCAGACAACCTGTTAGATGAAACGTACAGCCTCGGCAATGATATTAATGCAGCAGCTAACCGTTTTTACAATGCAGCCCCAAAAAGAAATTATTACATTGGTTTTTCCTTTCAATGGATAAAAGTTGCAAAAAATTAACCCGTTTAGTACTTTAGCGCCGGACAGCTTAAAGTATTCGTATTACCTAATCTGTATATAGCACCGACAGTTATCAATTGATAATGGTCATTTATTGCCGGATTAGCTGCCTGACTAAAACCATCCAGGTAATCGGTAAAGGTTAATCGGTAAGAAGATTCAGCAGTAAGTGCAATTGTTGGAGAAAGGCTATATCTGATACCAACACCAAACGGGATAACCGGCATTATTCCGGGTACTGAATGCGCTGCATCAATTGCTATACTGGCCGGAATGTCTGAACCATCACCAAAAAAAGCAGCATCGTAATTGCTCCAGTCTCTTTTTATTTTCAGTAATGAGATGCCTGCCCCGCCAAAGATGTAGGGTGATATTCCTTTCTCAGCATAATTCTTACCAAACAGGTTATAAACAAGCATCGGTGCTAATTCCAATACTGGGGTACTAAAATTAAAGTTCCGGTGTTTCCTGTAGTCTGGAGAATCAAACTTTGATTCATCTCCTTTAAGGCCACCAATGGCAACGTTTAGTCTTACCATGAACAATCGGTTTATTATTCGGCTACCTGACAAGTTGATGCCGAATTGCATTGTTTTATAAGAGCCAAATCTTGAAGGAGCTAAATCTCCCTGGTAAATAAAACTGTTTAACCCTGCGCCCAGTTCATATTTAATAAAGTTTGATTGAGCAGATAAATCATTTGTATATAAGCTGAAAAGGGCTATTAATATAAATACTGCCGGTTGGTTCTTTTGCATAATACTATTTTAAACAGAAAATGTATGTCACAATTTTCTGCATGGTTAATAAATACAGCAGTTCTGGCAGGAAATAAATAAGAGAATACGGGTGAAAAAGATAGTAGTAACTTCCTAACGTAAAAAAATACGTCGGTGTATATCCATCGTTGTTAAAAAGGCAGGAAATTTTTTAGAATTGTTTCATGCAGGTAATGTCATTTTACAGACTTGTAAACAAGAGCAAAGTTTATTCCAAGTTTAAAAAACATTTAAAAGGGCCAAAAAAAAGAATTGAAACAATAACACTATTAATAACTCTTCTTGTAAAGAAAATTTCTCCCCCTACATTTGCTGTGATTTGGTTTTCCCGCCTCAAGCGGGAGATTAAAAGGGAAGTTCGGTGTAAGACCGGCGCAATCCCCGTAGCTGTAAATGACGCCCTAATCCGCCGCAGGCGGATTTTAGGGAATTTCTCAAACTACAAACCACTGTTTCAAATCGAAGCGGGAAGGGAATTGAGAGAGTCACAAGCCAGAAGACCTGCCATATCAAATAAACAAGATTCAGCTTTCGGGTGAAAGGCATGAGATTTAAAAGTCGCAGGACGTTTATATTTCTATCTCTTATTTTCCGGAAGCAGTCACACAAAAATTTCATTACAAATGAAAAGACATTTTTTTGTGCTGGCTGCTGTCATTATCAGCAACCAGCTACAGGCACAACAAGACACAACCGTTCTAGACGAAGCAGTGGTAACTGCCAACAAGTTTGAACAGAAACAAAGTCAGACCGGCAAAGTAGTAACTGTTATTACAAAAGAACAATTGGGAAAAAGCGGCGGTAAAACGGTAGCACAGATTTTAAATGAGCAGGCTGGTATTGTTATCAATGGAGCCTACAATGTCCAGGGCAGTGTCCAAACAATTTTTATGAGAGGTGCTTCATCAGGAAGAACATTAATATTGTTGGATGGTATCCCTGTTAACGACCCGTCTATGATCAACAATGAATTTGACCTGAACCTTTTTTCAATCAATGATGTGGAAAAAATAGAAATATGTAAAGGTGCCCAGTCCACTTTGTATGGCAGCGATGCGATTGCCGGAGCTATTAACATCATCACTGTTAAAAAAGATGTGAGCAAGCCGTTTAATGTAAAAGTGACAACAGGTTTAGGCAATATGAACACTGTACGGAATAATATTCAACTGTACGGCAAGGCCGGCAAACTTACTTACACTACCCGGTTTGCGAAATTGCGGACCAATGGTTTCTCCGCTGCTTATGACAGCACCGGTGTAAAAGACTTTGACAACGACGGTTATGATGGCAATGTGATTAATGCGGGATTGCAATTTCAGGTTATTACTTCACTGCTGGTAAAAACATTTATTATGCACAGCCAATACAAAGCAGACATAGATGCAGGTGTTTTTGCTGATGAAAAAGATTACAGGATAAACAACAATAACCTGTCATCAGGTGTTGGAATGAATTTTAAGAAAGGTATTGTAAATATTACAGGAAACTATCAGTATGGCGAACTGAACAGAACCTATAAGAATGACAGCTTATTTATTCGTCCGTTCGGAACCAGGTTTGAAAGTAATAAATATGGTGGTCGTACACAATATGCAGAGCTATATGGAAATATTACGGCAGCCAAATGGCTTACTGTGCTTGCAGGATTTGATTACCGCTGGGCAACTATGCACCAGCAGTATTTTTCATTAAGCAGTTTTGGCCCTTACAACAGCAGCTTTGATGACACCTCACTTCATCAGACATCTTTTTACGGTTCACTACTTTTTAATGCACTGAATAAAAAACTGAATGTTGAAATTGGCGCAAGAACAAACAAGCATTCCCGCTATGGTAGTAACAGCACTTATACTTTTAATCCATCTTACAATATCAACAAACAATGGAGAGTGTTTGGGAGCATTGCTTCAGGATTTAAAGCCCCTTCTATTTTCCAGGTGTTTGATGTATTCAGCGGCAACCCTGATTTAAAGCCAGAAGAATCTACCAATTATGAAATTGGGGTTCAACAGTTGCAGGATAAAATCAGCAGCCGTGTAGTGTATTTTCACAGAGATATTAAAAATGGTATTGACTATAATTATTCCACGTTCCAGTATTTCAACTTTGTAAAACAAACAGTAAATGGTTTGGAACTGGAGCTTTCTGCAAGGCCAACACAAAAGCTAAATATAGCTGCTAACTACACATTAATCACCGGTGATGAACAAACACAAAGCCGAAAAAGCTTTAACGACACTTCGTATAACCATTTATTGCGCAGACCCAAACATACAATCAATCTGAATGTTGGCTACCAGTTCTGCAAAGGTTTATTTGCCAGCTTTAGTGCAAAATCAATAAGCAGCCGCTATGATGTGGGTGGATATAAAAAAGAAGATGTACTGCTTGACAATTATTTGCTGCTGAATGCTTATGCTGAGTACAAGTGGAAAAATAATTTGAAATTCTTTGCTGATATACAAAATGTAACAAAGAAACAATTCTTTGACATCAGGGGCTACAATACTATTCCTTGTATGATTAATGGTGGTATTACCTTCGAATTATAAAACTTTTCCGGATGTGCCAGCATGAAACAAAAAACTGTCCAAGATGTAAGACTGCATTTGAATGCAAACCGGGCAACATTACCCAATGCCAATGCTATGGAATAGAATTGACAGCAGAGCTGAAAGCTTATATTGAGCAACGGTATACTGATTGTCTCTGCAAAAACTGTCTTCAATATTTGCAACAGGAATTAAACCTGTTTAAAGAAAAATATTTTTTCAGATAAATTAAAAGCCCCGTTCAGAACAGGACGGGGCTTTTAGTTTATAACGACTTCCGCAAATACTACCTTTGCCAAAACCACTGCCATGAACCTTGACCCCAAAGAATTACTCACTGTATCTTTTACCCTTTTTGCGGTAATTGATATTGTAGGCTCGGTACCTATACTTATTTCGTTGAAAGAAAAAATGGGTGGCATCCGGGAATTAAGGGCCACACTTATTTCGGGAGGTTTGATGATATTGTTCCTTTTTCTTGGCGAAGCTTTTTTGAAATTGCTCGGACTGGATATTGGTTCATTTGCAGTCGGTGGTTCTATTGTAATTTTTATTCTTGGCCTGGAAATGGTGTTAGGCCTGGAATTTTTTAAAAGCGAATCAAATGTAAAAGCGGCTACCGTTGTCCCGATAGCATTTCCGTTAATAGCCGGATCGGGAACATTAACAACTCTTATGTCATTAAAAGCAAATTATGGGGAATCAACTTTACTGATAGCCATCCTTGTTAACCTTATTATTGTATTTGCTGTTTTAAAATCCTTAGGAGCTATAGCCCGGCTGTTAGGTCCTGCAGGACTGATAGCGGTAAGAAAATTTTTTGGCGTAATATTGCTCGCCATTGCGGTAAAAATATTTGCCACCAATGCGCCGGGATTGATAAAATAACCTCACCCCAACCCTCTCCATAAATGCAGAGGGAGAACTGGCCTCGTTGTACAATGGATAGTATAAGAGTTTCCGAAGCTCCAGATCCAGGTTCGATTCCTGGCGAGGCCACCAAAAGCCATCTTTTTAAAAAAGGATGGCTTTTCTTTTTATCCCGAAATATTTCTACCTTCCTTGTTACAATAAAACATTCTGCTATGGCAAATCAATCACACAAACCTTCGGCATTTTTAACCATTCCCTGGGGGTTACTCTCCATTGTATTGGTACTGGCTTTAAACATAACCCTGAATGGTGTATGGTTTCAAAAGAACTGGAGCTGGATAGCTTTGGTATTAATTATACCGGCAGCCATCCTCGAAAATTTTAAAGTGGGATACTCCACCATGCGGATCATGTTTATGAAAGTAGTTTACTCACTTATCTCGTTTCTGTTAGTAGGAATGGCGTTTGGTTCAGCATTATCAGGATGGCATATCGCTAAGTTTCAAAAAGTTGCAGAACCTGTTAAAACTATCAGTCTGCCCTGGTATGTAATGCTGGCATTGGGTGTATTGCTGATGATACAGGTAGCACAACTTTTTAGTATGCTAAAAGCCGTAAAGAGAGAGTTTATGCAAATGGATCCGGACAATTAATTGCTTCTAACCCTGCCTATCCACTGGCAAGCCCGAAAGGGAATTAAAATCAAAGTTGCTTGAATGCGGCTTTTAGAAAAGGCCAGGTTGGCAATGAAGAAATAATTTTCAACTCATCCCCAAAAGAACTTTCATTGTCTAAAAACCTCAGCACCTGCTGGGGTTTATTTTTTTTAAACAACCGGGTAAATATTTTATCTCCGGGTAATTTATTATGTGTTAATATATGCAGCAATGTGCTGTCATAAAATTTAAACCTTGGCGGCCCGCCCGGTAATGCAATAAACGGGTTGCCCCTTTTTATAAGGTTCTCTACTATACGGGCAGAATGTTTTTGAATAAACCTAAATGTGTAACCACTGGAGGCTTTGGTTTGGCCACCGGCTGTGCCAATATTAACAATGCGGCCATCAACAGCAGGGAATTTATAATTCGTCATCGGTATTATACCAAACTCCTCTTCTGTTATCTTATACGATTCTATTTTAAGGAAACGTCGGATGTAATCGTTCAACCCTGCGTCATATTGAGATGGCTCTAACAATTTTTCTGTAAACAAAGTGTATTCAACCAAAGCTTTTGTTTCCGAAAAAGGTTTTACATACACAAATGTAGTACCGTGTTGTTGTCCGGTCCTGAAATCCATCAGTGTAGCTTCTGTAGGATTAAAAACGGGTATAGCTGTTTCAATAATCCAGCCTTTGAAATGCCGAAGCAGGTAATAATCATTTTTCTTTAACACCGGTTTTTCTAACAGCAGGCTGCTGAAAACATATTCCGCTGTAATCTTTTCATCGTTTAGATGAATAGCAGCAGTATTATTTTCATTTACTATTGATTTTATATCGCCGTACCTGATTTCAAAATTTGGATGTTGCTGAATAATATTAAAACAATACCTGTAAAAATCAATTCCCCGTATCATCTTGTATTCATACGGCGACGGGTCAAGCAGGTGGGAAAAATTCTCGCTATGAAACCAGGTATGTTTCCATTTTCTGTACACTACGGGTTCAAATATTCCCGGTTCTGTTTCCCAAAAAGACCAGGTACGGTCGTTTTTTTGTTTATGGTCTTTATCAATAATGACGATGTTCTTGTTGCTGAACTGGCCGGAATGAATCATACGCACAGCAAGACTAAGGCCTGCACAACCAGCACCTGCAATTATATAATCGTATTCCTGTCTCCGCTTATTAGCGGAGAATTTAGATTCAAGCATACATTTCTCTAATAACAATAACTAAAATAAAAGGATGATGGTGAAATTAATAAACTATTGCAATTCTCCTTTAGGAGCCGGGGCTTCCGCTTCGGGAGCATACTCTACTTTTGCACTACCGGCCATTAATTTTTTATCCCGGCGGATTTTATCCCGGTATTTCTTGCTAACAAAGAGGAACCCGAAACTTTCTCCCCGCTGCCTATCCAAATTTTTGTGGTGCATTTTATGTGCCCAGCGAATGGCCCTTACATACGTATTGTTACTTCGGGTAAACCATTTGAAACGCTGATGAATGATAACATCATGCACCATGAAATAAGCAAATCCATACGCCATTACACCAAAACCAATAGCCTGCAACCACCAAATATGGTTATAAGTGCCGAAGTAAATCATCAGGAAACTTGGTATAGCGAATATGAAAGCAAACAAATCATTTTTTTCAAAAATACCCGGTCGTACCTCGTGATGGTCACGGTGCAGGTACCATAAAAAACCATGCATAACAAACCGATGTGTACACCAGGTAATTCCTTCCATGATGATAAATGTGCCCACCAAAACCAGTATATAATAAACGATACTCATTGTTTTGCA
>JAJAZO010000304.1 GCA_026785745.1 Chitinophagaceae bacterium
CAGGTGGAGCATTGCGTTACTGAAGAGGTCATCAATTTTGATTTGATAAAAGAACAAATTAAAATTGCGATGGGAGAAAAAATAAGCGGCGATGATTATATTCCCCGTAATCATGCTATTGAGTGTCGCATTAATGCAGAGGATCCTTACAATGATTTTCGTCCCTCACCCGGGAAAATCACTTCACTCAATCAACCCGGTGGCCATGGTGTACGAGTGGATAGTCATGTCTACGCCGGCTACATTATTCCTCCATATTATGATTCTATGATTGGTAAACTCATCACGGTAGCACAAACCCGCCAGGAAGCCATCGCCACTATGTACCGTGCATTAAGTGAGTATGTTATTGAAGGGGTAAAAACTACCATTCCATTACACTTACAAATAATGCAGGATGAACGTTTTCGAAGCGGCGATTTTAATACCAAGTTTATTGAAGGATTTCATTTGAAGTAACCTCCTTATTTCCTTCTTTGTAATTTCTGTAGCATTGCTGGGTATTATTTTTTTTATTATTTACAGTAAGTATTAATAAGCCAGTTTTGTATTATTGTAGAATACAATATTATTACTAAGCAAAGATAGTTGCGTAGTATCTCCAGTTCAATTTATCCATCTCAACTAACTACGCATTATCAATAGGTTATTCTAAGTGCTTTTACTTAAAACAGAATTTTAGCCAACTTCCTTGCCAATAAACTTTGCGTTTTTTCATTTAGCCTAAGCTATAGTACCTATTTTGTTATCGGAAAAACCTTACGAACCAAAACAACCAATATCCACATGGAAAAAATCAACATCCTGCTTGTAGATGATCACAAGCTCATCAGAGAATCCTGGTCTTACATCCTCAACAGCGACCCCCGTTTCCAGGTAATTGGAGACACAAGCAATGGAGAAGAAGCAGTAGAAATGGCAAAGGAACAAAAGCCAAAGATTGTTTTAATGGATATTAACATGTCCCCTCTCAATGGGTTTGAAGCTACCAAACTGCTTCGCAAGTATGCACCGGGCTCAAAAGTAATTGGAATGTCTATGCACTGTATGCCGGCCTATGCAAGACGGATGCTGCAGATAGGTGCTATGGGATATGTTACCAAAAACTCATCAAAAGAAGAACTGCTTACAGCCATCACAGAAGTGAACGACGGGAAAAAATATATTTGTGATGAAGTGAAGAATATTCTTGCACAGCAGGAGTTGGTGGATGAATCGGGCCTGCCTGATATGAATGTATTATCCCGCCGTGAAATTGAAGTGGTGCAATTGATAAAAGAAGGCTTGTCCTCTAAAGAGATTGCGGTGCGTCTCGAGATTTCGTTGAAAACAGTAGAAGTACACCGGTACAATATTTTAAGAAAACTGAATCTTAAGAATACTGCTGCACTGGTCAATTATTTTAACTCGCAGGGGTTATAAGTTTATCAGCCAGTACAATTTAATCCGGACCATTTTTTAGTACAATACCACCAGTGTGTTTCACTTTTCATAGTTCGTTTTTGCCAATATCCTCTTAATGAAACAAATTATAGACAATACCTTTTTATTTGCCGATAGTGCAGAGAGAATAAGCACACTGATTAACAGCCTTAAGGTAGGTGTCTTATTACAGGGGCCGCAAACAGAAATCCTTTTTAGTAATAAGGCAGCATTAAGTATGCTTGGCCTAACAGAAGATGAACTTTCCGGCAGGTCCAGCTTTCATCCTGATTGGAATGTAATTCATGAAGATGGTTCATCTTTTCCCGCCGAAACACATCCTGTTTCCATCGCAATTCATACCCGCAAACCTGTTGCTAATATTAATATGGGGGTTTATAGGCCTGTTACAAAAGACAGGGTATGGCTGTTGGTAAATGCTGAACCATTGCTTGATGATAAAGGAAGAGTAAAGGAAGTGATTTGCAGCTTTAGCGATATTACAGAACGCAAGGCAGTAGAAGAGAAGTTGAACTGGTTATATCAAAGCCTGGAAATAAGAGCATTTGAATTGGCCACTTCCAACGCAGACCTCGAACGGTTTCTTTATGTAGCAACACATGATTTGCAGGAGCCGCTTCGCATGGTAAACAGTTTTACACAATTATTGAAAAAGAAATACAGCAAGCAATTGGATGAACAGGCCAATGAATATATTGATTATGCTGTAGAAGGTGCCACCCGTATGAAGAAGCTAATTCTTGACCTGCTCGAATATTCAAAATTCAGCACCAACAACGAAGAGCTTGTTCCCACGGATATGAATATTGTATTGCAGGATGTATCCCGTAAGTTTTTTACGGAATTGAAAGAATCTGGCGCAGAATTAATCATCCCGGTATTGCCGGTCATCACAGCGATTAAATCGCTGATGGTACAACTTTTTGAAAACCTTGTTGGAAATGCTTTAAAATACCACAGCGATAGCAAACCGGTAATTCGGATTGAGTGTAAAGTGGAAGAAGAAAATTACCTGTTTAGTGTAAGTGACAATGGAATTGGGATTGACTCTAAATATGCGGATAAAATATTTATTCTTTTCCGCCGCTTACATGGCAATAGTGAAACGTATGAGGGAACTGGGGTAGGCC
>JAJAZO010000305.1 GCA_026785745.1 Chitinophagaceae bacterium
ATGGCCCGCATCGTTCCGGCCAGGTCATCTTTTAATGCTTTACTGGTAATGTTGTCTTCCCCCTGTACCATTATCAGTGGGTCGGCCCTCAGTTCATTCATTATGCCCCGTGCAAACTTGTAAGCTATTACCATGCTCTGGTCAAAATCCCACCCGCCAATCATTTGTTTACCTTGTTTTTTTATAACACCGATGATGCGGATTTTTTTCCCACGGCTGCTTACTTCTTTACCGATGGCAATATCCGCTGAGCCAAATAGCTTTTCTGCCACATCATATCCCACCACCACGGCATTACTGCCATAGTTAAACTCTGCATCAGAGAGATAGCGGCCACTTTTTAATTCTATCGGCTGTATCTTATTAAAATCTTCGCTGATTCCATAGATGTTTACATTTGAAAGAGTATTGTTCCTGTATTCAACAATGCTGACAGCTTTAATGCGGAAGGCAGCATATTTGGCCGCTACTGTTCTTTCCTTAATGTGTTTTATTTCGCTGTAACGGGGCATGGGCCGGTTTACAAATTTCCACCAGGGATAGTCGGGGCCGCCACCGGAAGCATAATCCCATTTGTCAACATAAATAGTATTGGTGCCGAGTGATTTTACTTCGTTCTGGATATTTCGTTCAAGACTGTTTACCGTGGCCAGCACACCGATAATGCAGAAGATGCCAATGGTAATGCCAAACAGTGACAGGAAAGTGCGGAGTTTATTCTTCCACAATTCCTGCAGGGCCATTTTAAAACTGCTGGTAATTATTTCTATGGAACGGCGAATCACAACGCAAATTTACCGTAAGAAAAGGAGTAAAGAAAGAAATTAATTAACCGGGTACAGGTTGCTTTTCAAAAACTAATTTATCTTTCCACCTTATCTGTCACTATGGAATCACTAATATCAACCGTTATTTATACAAACAACGACAACAGTAATTTTTTCCGGAAAAAATATACTACAACTGCTGCGTTTTCAATCGGTCTGTTATTATTTCTCCTCCCTTTTGTTCAGCTAAACTGCGGCTCTGTCAACATTGCAGAAAATACAGGGCTTGGCCTGGCTACCGGCAGCTCCTGGAACATTAGTAGTTTAGGAAGTTCGGATACTATATTAAAAGAATTAAACGACTCAAAAAGTAACAGCGAACGGGAAAAAATGAAGATTGAACCGGATTGGTTTTTAGTACTGGCCATCGCATTTGCTGTTATCGGCATTGTTATTTCAATAAGTAATTGGAAAATGAGACCATTGTTTGCTATGTCAGCCGGAATTTTAGCAGCGTTAATGTTAGTAGCGGCCATTGTTCATTTAAAAATCCTCATAAAATCACAGATACCTGCGGGTAATATAGATTATAGCCTGGATATGAATTTTTCAGGATTGATAAAAATTAAGTTCACTATTTGGTATTATATTTCACTGGCAGCATTTCTTACAGCAGCATTTTTCAGTTATATGCATCATACAATAGAAATGAAAGATGCAATAGAAGGGCAAATAGATTTTGAGTTTCAGCAAAAGCAAACGGATGCATAAATAATTATGCGAAGCCGGCTATTTCTTTATACTAATATCAGTTGCTAAACCATCCAAACTCTTCAGATTATTTTGTTGTACATACTCATGCAAACCATCTGCGCCTTTTTTCTCTGCCCATTCAAAGTGAATATCTCTTTCTCCTTCGTAACTGTACAATGGCACACCAAATCCACAGGAAGTTTGAACTAAATCAATATCAGCAATGATGAGTTGCCTTGTGCTGGGATATAATGTAAAATGCGGAGCATATTGTTTCCATTCCGGGGTATCGGGCAAAACTGTAAATCCTTTTCCATACAACCGTAAAATATTAGGAGCACCTTCAAAAGAGCACAACATAATAGTGATGCGTCCATTCTCCAGGGTGTGGGCTGATGTTTCATTGCCGCTGCTGATTAAATCCATATAGCCCACTTTATTTTCAGACAATACCCTGAAACAATCCAATCCTTTTGGCGAAAGGTTTACACGGCCATCGGCACTTAATGGTGCAGTGCTTACAAAAAAGATATGCTGTTTCTCAATAAATTCTTTATGTGCCGGTTTGATGGAATCGTGAAATTTTCCCATGGTTGATTGCTTTAAAAGTTGAAGATAAGAAGTAATAGCCTTTTTTATATTCGGTAAAAGCCAACTGCCAGGCTTGCCTGGCAACCTTTTTCAGCGATGCATTCTTGAAATGTAAGTTCCTTCTTGCTAATTAACGGGCATGATTTATTTTCGGGCATGACTTTATTGACGGTATCAGGTGTTGGTAAACAGGAAAAGGGAAACTTTACAGTAAAGGATATACACTTCGCCCAACAAACGGCACAAAAAATTGCTATCGCCGGAGAAACAGGTTCGGGCAAAACGACCCTGCTTAAAATGATTGCCGGGCTGATGCAACCCGATGAAGGAACTATTTATTTTGAAGACAAGAGAGTGTTAGGGCCATTTGAAAAACTAATACCAGGTCACCCGGCTATAGCTTACCTCAGTCAGCATTTTGAACTGCGGAATAATTACCGGGTGGAAGAAGAACTGGAAAGCAAAAATTTACTGACAGATGAAGAAGCCACCAGAATATATAGCATTTGTAAAATTCAGCATTTATTAAAACGTAAAACCGATCAGCTTTCTGGTGGTGAAAGGCAACGGATAGTATTAGCAAGGCTGTTAACTACTTCTCCAAAATTGTTGTTGTTGGACGAGCCCTTTTCTAACCTTGATGCGGTGCATAAAAATATCATTAAATCTGTGCTGCTTGATATCGGTTCAAAATTGGGTATCAGTTGTATTCTCGTTTCGCATGATGCTGCGGATGCACTCTCCTGGGCCGATACAATTTTGGTGTTGAAAGAAGGAAGAATTATTCAGCAGGGAACGCCGGAACAAATCTATAGAGAACCCATTGATGAATATTGCGCCGGGCTTTTTGGTGAGTATAACCTGCTTAACAAAAAAAATGCACAAGCCTTTTTTCCGACTAAAGCCAATCAGCAACAATTAATTGTACGGCCTGAGCAATTCAGCATTACTGCACCCAATGACATGGCAGTTAAAAGCGTTATACAATCTGTTTATTTTTTTGGGAGTTATTATAGTATTGAGGTGTTGGTTAATAGTCAATTGCTGCGGATAAAAAATTTAAATAAGCAATTAATGGCTGGAGATGTAATTTATTTGTTTGTGGGAAAAGACACTTGATGTTTATGAGAAATTAAATAGTAGTAGCGGTCCAAAATAAAAAACCCCATCTCATTTTAAACGAGACGGGGTTTCAATTTTATATAGCTACGCTTAAATATGAGCTTCAATTTTCTTTACAAAGTTTCCTTTGGGTTGCGCACCTACTAATTTATCTACCACCTGTCCGTTCTTAATAAAAAGAATAGCAGGGATAGAGGTGATGCCATAGTTCATAGATACCTGCGGGTTTACATCCACATTTACTTTACCTATGTTTACTTTACCATCATACTCTTTGCTTAGTTCTTCAATTACCGGCCCGATTGCACGGCAAGGGCCGCACCATTCTGCCCAAAAATCAACTACGGTCAGTTTATCTGAAGCCAGTACATCGGTCTGAAAATTACTATCTGTATACTCTTTTGCCATTTTTAAAGTTTTTGTTTTAATTAGATATGGGAGGACAAATTTAAGGCCGTTCCGGTTAACATGAAGTAGTGACGTGGATTTGTGTAAAACTTGTCAGGCTGGTTCTTGCCGGACATATGAAGCTGTTTTTATAATGTTTGCACCTGCACTTC
>JAJAZO010000306.1 GCA_026785745.1 Chitinophagaceae bacterium
ATATAACCCAACCTGATGGTGTTTATGTTTACCCATCCCTCTAATACTATTAAAATCACCCAGTTAGTCTACTCTCCGGCAATGTAAATTAAGTCTCTATCCATGTAAAATCTGTTCGCCTTGGCAGGTGTTCAATAAAAAACAGTACGCCGTGGTTCCTGTTAATCTTTCACCAACCATAAAAATCGAAGCAACCTGTTAATCCCAAATAAAAATTAGTATAGACCAAAATACTTAAGGGTATAGAAAATTACTTTTTCAACATCCCCGTCCCCGAACATATTTTACACTTTTCAATCATCCATCTTGTTACGAACTGGGGTGTTCTTTTGACATAGAGATTAAAGCTTATCTGTTCCCATTCTTTATTTGTTACTTCTTCTATTTGGTAGCTCGTTTGTCCCAGGCCTTTGCAGGCAGTGCAAAATTTAAGTTGTTCCTTGCTATATTCATAATAATACCTGAAGTCGCTGCCTTCTATCCCTTTACTAACATAGTTGGAACTGGAAGCTTTAACCAGTATATAGTAGGTGTCAGTAACACAATTGTATGATTGCAATATATATTTTTGGCTGCGTTTATCCTTATGTTCTACTGTGTTGCCTGGAGTGAAATTATATATTACCGGTATTTTTCTTTCCTTGCAGGGATCTTTAGGTGGTAAAGGAGTCTTTGCAGCTATTTCCTTTTGCTGCAGCAACAATTTACTCTTTGCGATATATTTTTCTTTTTCTTCCTGTGGCACCAGCACACAGGAGGAAGTATCTGTCATAGCCATGTGAAATAGATCACCGAAACGTGTTGTTAACTCCTTATAAGTAATTAGCCCGTAATCCTGAAGATCACCTCCATAAGTTCCTTCGTAATATTTAAACCCGGACTCCTTGTAATTGGCACTAAACTTAGGCACTGTTACCATTGCCCATCCCTTAGGTCGTCCATCTTTAAATGAAGCTTCTTTGCTATAATCCCATTGCACATTCCCCGGTGTGTTTACATTTGTTTCAACCCCGCATCCAGACAACTTTCCTACTTTAAAAGTACCTTTGCCGGTAACACTTTTATGCCAACGCCATATACCATCAAGTTCTGTGCCTGCATAAAAAAAATAGCCATGTAAGGCGCCGCTATACTCATTTACAATCCTTGTTCCTTCGGTAAATGCTTTATCCTTTACCTGTCCATAATATATATTTTCACCATGCTCATTGTTCCCGGTCAGTAATTCCTTTTTCATAAAACTGGTACCCTGTGGCACCCCTGCCTTAAATAGTCCATAGAAAAGGCTTTTATTCCCGCTTATAATAGCAGGGCCATCTGGTTTTCCGTTTACCAGCTTACCATAAAAATTCCCTGTGTAGGTATAGCCATCAACAGTATAAGTAAACACATCTTTTTTGTCATCAGGTTTATTCAGCAATGCAGTTGTAAAACCTGTTACACCATTTTTATACAGGCCGCCTTCTCTCCAGGTACCTTCCAGCACAGCTTTAGTGCCGGTATATTTACCCGGCCCATCAAAAATATTATTATTGAAAAACCCAATATAGGTGCTGCCATCAGAATACTCAGCGATGCCGAATTGAAGTTCATAATCCATTTTTACCCAGCCTGAAAATTTCTTTATAGGACTGCCTTCCGCATAGATGATTTCAGCCTTTCTTATAGTGCCACTATCATATTCACCTTTTAGAGATTGATACTGGTTATTCCGCTTCGGCAGGTTGTAATCTACCCCCGGGCCGTGAAGCTGGTAATTACGGGAAAAATATTTTTTCTCAAAGGAAGAATCCGCTTCTAAAATAAAATCCCCTTCCAGGTACAGCGTTTTTTGTAATCCTTCATTGGTTGAAAAGTCAATAGTGTCTAATGGCTGATAGGAATAACTAATCTTTTTGTATTTTGTTTGGTGCTGGTAAATTTTGCCTGAAAAATTCTTGCCGTTATTGAAAAATGTTCCGATCATTAACCTTCTCATGGCAAAGGCATCATTACCACTATATAATGACCTGATAAGGATCAGGGTTCCATTTCCATAATTGCAATCACCGTTTATGCAGCTAATTAAATGTTTTTTGTCCGTTAGTTTATAGGTACGGGTTCCTGGGTAAAAATCTTCCAGTTTCATTTCTTGAGCATAGGAAGCAGTTGTAAGGACAATGCTCATGAAAAAAATAAGTAGTTTCATAACAAAGTATATATTCAAATTTATGATTTACCATTCAAAATAAATGTAAGCTTTTTTTCTCCTTTGCAGGTGTTCGATATAAAACACCAACTACAGCGTAAAAAGTGATTCGTTATCTTTATCAGAAACAAACTATCGGCTATGAAATTTCTTTCTCTTAAACCTTTTGTTCCTTCAGGACCCGATTTTGAAAAGGACAGGGATTTTCTTCCATGCCAAGTCTCCCAACCTTACTGTTTCCAAGCCCAAGTCTTACATCCGGATATAGAAACAGGCGAGATGTGTGGAATGGAGCCGATAGCTATCGGCTCGGTGTAAACTTATAATGCAATTCTGTAGTTATGACGGTACCGCAACCGAACACACAAAGCCATCTGACCCTCGTCTGAGAATAAGGCTATTAAAAAATCCGGGTTTACTTTTCTTCTCATTTCCAGTATTTTTGAAAGACGGGGCTCCGTTCATTGGCTAATCATGTCTATATTTTCAAGATCATTCTTATATGTGGCTTTTTTTCTTGTTTTATGGAGCAAGGATACCAATGCCCAGCAGTTTAACCTGCAGGGTAGTGCATCACAGACAGGTGCCTTTACTTATACAATAACTCCCAATATCAATACCCAGACGGGTATGATTACAAATATTTATCCCCTGGACCTGCTACAAAACTTTACTCTAAACTTTGAAATGAATTTTGGTGCCAATGATGCCAATGGTGCAGATGGAATGGCATTCTTGATGAGTAATGTTTGTAATCCCGTACTCACAAGTGGTGAAGGATTAGGGGTAAGTGGTATTCTGAATTCCTTAATAGCAGAATTTGATACCTGGGATAATGGTACTCCCCGAAATGATATTCCCGACGATCATACCGGAATATATGCTGATGGTATGATCAATCCGGGAGGTAATATTATGGACGCAGCTACTTTACCCGTTTGTATGCTCAGCAATTGCAGGAACGTAGAAGATGGCCAGTGGTATAGTATTGCCATACAGTGGGAGTATATTGATGCGGTAACACAGCGACTCAGTGTTTTTTTCAATGGCACCCTAAGAACTACTTCAACCCGCAATCATATTTTACAGCGATTTAATAATAACAATATTGTATTCTGGTCAATAGCCGGATCTACCGGAGGTTCCGCAAATTTTCAACAATTCCGTTTATTGACTGGTAACAATAACCTCAGTTTTTGAGAAGGAGAAAATTTTGCATTAACTGCTCCATCATTAGGCACAAATTATGTTTGGACAGGATCTCGCTCTACTACAAATTCAGCATCCTATACCGCTGTAAATAGTGGAACAATCACCTGTAACTATACCGACTTTTGTAATATCAGCCGTACTGGAAATTTTATCATTACTGTTAATAAAAAACCGGTTGTTACGGTAAACGGTCCTTCTGTATGCGATGTGAGTACTATGGTTACTGCAACTATCGTTGCACCCGGCTCTTACAATTATGTATGGACAGTTCCTGCAGTAGTGCCTGATCCGGGAAATGTAGCCGGTTTTGCAACTACGGTGGCAGGAAATTATGCTGTAATAGCAATCAATACTACTACTGGTTGCATTAGCAATATAGCTTCGGGTGTCGTTACCTTTTTAATAAAGCCGACTGTATCGCTAAATACTCCTGCACCAATATGCGAAGGTCAGCAAGCTATATTTACTGCAATGCCGGGTACACCCGGTAGTTATGGTTATGCTTGGATAGTGCCAACTGGTGCTACAAACCCTGGAAATATAGCTTCATTTTTGGCTACAATAGCAGGTACTTATTCAATGATTATTACGAATACGGCGAATGGTTGCTCAAGTAATGCTGCTACAGCTGATTTGGTAGTTAATCTATTAACAGTGGTAAGTTTAAACAGCCCTCAGGTTTGCATAGGTGTTGCGGCACAATTGACTGCCACACCTGCAAGTGCAGGATCCTATAATTATATATGGACACTACCCACCGGAGTTACTAACCCGGGAAACGTAGCCAGCTTTTCAACCACGGTTGGGGGCAATTACACAGTTCAAATAATCAATAATATGTCAGGCTGTGTTGGAAACACCGCAGCAGGAACAGTAACTATTTTTTCACTCCCTGTTGTTTCTGTGAACAGTGCTACTATCTGTGAGGGAAGTACTATATCAATTTTGGCAACTATATCTTCTCCCGGACCATATACGTATAACTGGACGGTGCCAACAGGTGTAAACAATCCCGGTAATGTTGCACTATTTAACGCCGGTATTGCTGGGAATTATGCAGTGATTGTACAGGATGCTGCAACAGGATGTAACAGTAACAGCTCATCCGGAAACATTAATGTTAACCCGAGACTTGAACCTCAATTTATTTTTGTTTCTCCGGCTTGTAACGGTTCTTTAATAATTCCATTACCAACAACTTCAACAAATAATATTAATGGAATTTGGTCACCGGCTATTAATAATTCCAGCACTACATTTTATAC
>JAJAZO010000307.1 GCA_026785745.1 Chitinophagaceae bacterium
GAAATAAAAACTATCACCGGGTGTATAACAACAGACCGGCAGATAGTTAAAATAATTCCGTTTGTTGAAATCTATGTGCCCACCGCTTTTACGCCCAACAATGACGGGCTGAATGATTTTTTACGTCCAGCCCTGTTGGGTATTAAAGAGCTTCGTTATTTCAGGGTGTTTAACAGGTGGGGACAATTAGTATTTGAAACAAAAAGTGAATTACCCGGATGGGATGGAAATTTAAAAGGATTACTTCAAGGCACACAAGCACTGGTGTGGATGGCAGAAGGAACAGGTGTAGATAATAAAGTGTACCGGCGAAAAGGAACAACCACTTTAATAAGATGAAATTTATTGCTGAACGAAATGCCAGCATACGCCGGCCAAATCAATAATATTAACCTCTCTGCCATACGGCTGGTCGATAGGATTACTTAAACGAATCCCATATTTTTGTACCAATTGTTTGTCAGTTACTTCTTTCCAGAATTCATCTGCATTGCTTACGCCGACACTAATCATAAAATTTTCTGCAAATTCTTTGTTATCATATTTCTGCAAAATAAATTTACACTCACCATTTTCAAAACTGATATAATCACCGGCATCCCAGCGAATGGTAAAGCCTAATTCCTGAAACAATTGTTTTGATCCTTCAAAATTGCTGCCTGATGGAACAAAAGGTTGCAAAGAAATAAAGTTCATACTTGATTTAAATTATTAAAAGCATCTCTAAAAACTTCTATTTTTTATGACATCACCTTTATTCCGATAGCTATCGGAACCTCTCCATCCTTCGACAAGCTCTCGAGAGAGGAAAAGGTAAGTTTTTAGAGATGCCTTTACGTCACTTAATTCTTCCATATAGCCCCTATCCCGGCCTCCCACAATAATTTATTAAGAGCTGGTATATTTTTGTCCAGTATTTCGGTGGCTCTTGTTTTTAATGTTGCCCATTCAGTATTCAATTCCTGCAAACGGTCTAAAGAAGGTTTATTTACCCGTGGTATATCGCTTTCGGTTTGATTGATAAGAAACAAATAATTAGCGGTAAACTTATTGGGAAAATTTTCTACATCATCGTAGGCTTTTGATTTTCGTTGTATCATTTCTTCATCCCATGCTTTCATTCGCTCCAGTAGCGTTTGTCCTTCTTTTTTAAGTAATGCAAATTTTTCTCCTGCAGGCAAGTTTGCCACTAAGGCTTGCAGTTGTCCCTGTTTTTCATAGATAGTATTAATAAGCCGGTGCATTCCAGTAAGTTCCTTTTCCATGCCACTCATTACTGCATCATACTCCTTGTACGTAACTGCATCAGTACTGTATAAAGGATTAGCTAAAATAGCTGCTGAAGTACTGATAGTTTTCGATCCCGTTTTAATTGTAATGGTATATTTTCCCGGTGCTGATTTATGTCCGCTATAACTACTTTCAATATAGACCCCTGATACACCCGGCATGGTAGCATGCCGCATATCCCAAACAAAACGGTTCAGCCCTTTTTCTTTTGAAAGCAAAGGCTCAGCCGATGGGCCGCCATCATATTTCTTATACGTACTATCTTTTTTAGAATAAATTGTTCGAACCAGTTTACCAGCCTCATCTTTTATTTCCATGCTGATCTGGTCTGTAGCTTTCAATGCAGGCAGGTGATAATAAATAACCAATCCGGATGCAGGGTTTACTCCACGAAGTTTGTTGGTGCCATCAAAACTTCCATCTGTTTCATCTAACTGGCTGGAGCCATTAACCAGGTATGCATCTTCAGGTTGATATATGGCAAAAGAATCATCAACCTTTTTGTATTGACCAATCAATCCAATATCATCTAATATCCAAAATGACCGGCCGGAAGTAGCAGCAATAAGGTCGCCTTTGTGAATCTTTAAATCTGTAATAGGTGCTACCGGCAAGTTTAATTGAAAGGGTACCCATTCTTTACCACCATTCCAGGATAAATAAACACCTGTTTCCGTTCCGGCAAACAGCAAATCTTTACGTTGGTCGTCTTCTCTTACCACTCTTGTAAATGCTCCAGCAGGAATACCGGCATCAATTTTTATCCATGTTTTACCATAATCTGTAGTTTTATAAAGTCCGGGAGTATGGTCGTTGAATTTATAACGGGTAGTAGCAATATAAGCAGTTGCCTTATCGTGTGGTGAGACTTCAATAGCATTGATTAAACATTCGGCCAACCCTTTAGGTGTTACGTTTTGCCAATTAGTACCGCCATCTTTAGTAAGATATACATAACCATCATCACTTCCTGTCCATATCACGCCTTTCTCATGTGGCGATTCGATGATATAACTCAACGTACCATAATTTTCTGCACCTACGGCTTCGTTGGTATATGGTCCGCCACCTTTGCCTTGCTTATCTTTTTCATTACGGGTAAGATCGGGTGAAGCTTCTGTCCATGTTTTTCCCATATCTCTTGTTCGTAATAAATGTTGTGAACCATGATAGAATGTGCCTGGCTCATGCTTACTCCAGATGATGGGTGCATTCCAGTTGAAACGATATTTATTATCTTTTGCATCTCTTCCCAAATATTGTATTGGTGCCGCCATTATATTGGTACCAGCTTTTGCTTTTGTATCCAATACTTCAATAGTTCCCTGGTAACTTCCACCTAATACATAACGGGGATCATCAGGATCAAAAGCAAGGAAAGCACTTTCACCACCGGCTGAATATGTCCAACTGGCAGTAGTGATACCACCGGTTCCTAATTCACGGTGTGCTATGGAAACAGAAGTATTGTCCTGTTGTCCACCGTAAATCCGATAAGGAAATTGATTATCTGTATTGATTCGATAAAACTGCGCCGTTGGCATATTACTTTGCGTACTCCATGTTTTTCCATAGTTGAATGATACCCCCGCACCGCCATCATTGGCAATCACCATGTTTTTTGAATTATTGGGATTGATCCATAAGTCGTGATAATCACCATGTGTACCAGAAAGC
>JAJAZO010000308.1 GCA_026785745.1 Chitinophagaceae bacterium
CTGTAGCACTCAGTTCGCTGGAACTGCCGGATTGCTGAATAAGCTTTACGGCTTGTTTCAGTTGGTGCATATTTTGCACTACCTGCTGCAATCTTTTTTCGTTCAGGGTGTAGCCTTTTACCAAGTGGTCTTTTAACCGCTGGGTGGCCCATTGGCGGAATTGGGTTCCACGTTTGGATTTGATACGGAAGCCGACGGAGATGATTACATCAAGGCTGTACACTGCTACCGGTTTATCTGATTTTGGAATGTGCATTTTTTGCACATTGCTTTTTTTGTCAAGCTCTTCTTCCTTAAAAACATTATTTATATGCTTAGTTACCACAGTTCTGTCTCTCCCAAAAAGCCGGGTCATTTGCTCTTGGTTAAGCCATACGGTATCTTCCTCAAACTTTACTTCAATCTCGGTTTGCTTATCCTTTGTCTGGTATATCTCTATCTGGTTCATATTTAAAATTACTAAACGGCCTTGGAAAACAAGGTAGTTGGTACCAAAATGTAACCAACTAAAACCACAAAACCTACCCCGCCTTACATCATTCTCATTTCACCACCACTTTCCCATTCTTCATCACAAACGTAATTTTTTCCAATTGAGTAATATCCATCAACGGGTCACCATCTACGGCCACGATATCTGCAAAAGCACCCTTGCTTATTTCACCAATCTGTCCTGTTTTATTTAATAACGCTGCGGCAACGGTGGTGGCAGATTTAATCGCCTGCATCGGCGTCATTCCCCATTGCACATAAAAAGAAAATTCTTTTGCCTGTAATACCGTATGCCAGTCAAACCCACCGGCATCTGTACCAAAAGCAATCTTCACTCCTTTCTGCAATGCCTTTTTAAAAACGGCCGGTAATATTTTCAGCATTTGCAAATTCCCCGGGCTGCCGGCTTTGGCTCTTCCTTCGGCTACATAATCAAGCACCGTAGCAGTAGGACACCAATATGCATTTTTCTTTATCATCAGGTCCATACATTCTTCATTCATCGCAAAACCATGTTCAATCGTTCTGGCACCGGCATTCAACGAATAAATAATTCCATCCGGCGTAACCGCATGTGCTGCTAAAAATTTTCCGGAGCGGATTGTTTCATCAGCAATCGCTTCTATTTCTTCTTTGGTAAAATTGGGGCGGCTTTTAAAACTGCCATCGGGCAACTGATAGTAACCACGGTCGGCATAAATTTTTATCCAATCGGCACCATAGCTTAGTTGTTCTCTTACAGCTCTTCTGCCTTCATCAGCACCGGTTATTTCCTGTATGCCTTTTGGCATGTGCAGCTCCCAACTGTATTCAGTATTACTTAATGGATAATGACCTGTTGTATTAATAGCTCTGGTAGCAACAAACATTCTGGGCCCCGGTATCACCCCGTTGTTGATAGCTTTTTTCAAATCCACATCGGCATACATGGCGCCTTCGGTTTCCAGGTCACGGATGGTAGTAAAGCCATGCTGCAAGGCAATATTACAAGCCACACTTGCCCGCAGGGTACGATAGGGAATACTTTCTTTCAGCAGTTGCGGGTCATATTCTTCGGCAGTTATATCTCCCTGCAGCAGCACATGGGTATGGCAATCTATTAATCCCGGTAATACGGTTTTGGTACTCAGGTCAATTACCGTGGCATTGCGGGGTATGGCACTTATGTCTATTATATCTTTTATAGTATTGCCCTCTACCAGTATGGCTTTATTGAGAAGCGGCTGTTCGCTTTTGCCATCTATCAGTTTACCGCATTTAATAAAAGTGGTTTGTGCAACGGCAATACTGCTTATGCTGATGAGTACAGCGAAGAATAAAAAACGCATAATAATAATTTTAGTGAGAAAGGTAGGATAAAATATTCTTTGGAGGCCGGTGTACGATTAGTCATTTTCAGCAGACGAGCCGGATAATTTGGCAATTGGTACCCGTGCAGCACTATGCCCCTGCTGCCAGTAAATTAAAAAGCGGTTTATTGATATAGAAATTTTCTCTCCCCACTTTTTGTTTGGCTAACAGCCCATTTTTTACAAGAGCTTCAAGATAGCGAATGGCTGTATTACGTCCTATATCTAAATCATGTTGTAAATATTCAATTTTTGTATAGGGATATTTAAAAAGATTATTCAGCAAATCCTGACTATAAATTTTGGGAAGTTGTGTACGGATGTTTTGTTTATACTCCTGCATCAGTTTTTTTATTCCATTGATTAATAAAATACTTTCATTAGCAGTTTGCTCCGTACCATCCAGCATATACAAAATCCACTCTTCCCACACATTCGTTTCTCTTACCTGTTGCAGCAGGCGATAATAATCATCCTTATGTTTTATAATGTAGCGGCTAAGATAAAGTACCGGTAAATCAAGCAGTTTTTTTTGTATCAGGTATAAAATATTAATGATACGTCCTGTTCTTCCATTGCCGTCATAAAAAGGATGAATACTTTCAAACTGGTGGTGAATAACAGCCATCTTAACAAGAGGGTCTGCATTCATCTGTGTATCATCATTAATAAATGTTTCCAGGTTATTCATTAAGGATATAATAGTTTCATTATCCTTCGGCGGGGTGTAAATTACTTCGCCTGTTTTATCGTTGAGCAGTTTGGTGCCGGGCAATTTTCTGAACCCGGCTTTATTACCTTCTACCAGTTCCTGTACCTGCAGAATAAGGTTATTGGTAAGCAGGCCATTTTTTTTTACCAGTTCATATCCTGTTTTTAATGCTTTGGCATACAGGTGTACTTCTTTAGCGGCCGCTGTAGTAAACTGTTCATTAAACAGGTTGCTTTGATATACTTCGGCAAAAGTGCTGATGATATTTTCTATAGCAGCACTTTCTCTTGCTTCCCGCAGGGTAAGTGCTTCAATAAGAATATTTTGATTGGGAATACTGGTTACCACACCCTTTAACTCGGCCAGAGCTTTATGCGCCAGTGCCACTTTGCGCAGCACTTCTTTAGATTCCACATCATATTGCGGCGGCAATAAAGACAGCATCAGGGATAATTTTTAGATTGTTTGGAGCTAATATAACCCAATTATGCCAATTTTTGGGTTGTGTTTTTCTGATATAACCCATTTTATCTGTTTTTGGGTTGTGTTATGTTGCCTGAGTACAGAGAAGAAGAAAACACATAGTAATAGTTTAAGTAAAAAAGGTACGATAAAAATTATCAGTGTGCTGTCAATTAATTTTATAAAACGGATAAGGGAAACGGTTTTATGTCTTTAACAGATAACCGGTGCTTCTTCCGCCGCCCACATCATTTACCAATACTTTTTTATTCAGTAAATTATTTATATCTCTGAGAGCAGTATCATGTGAGCATTTTGCAATCTTAGCCCACCTGGAAGAAGTAAGCTTACCCTCAAAGCCATCTAATAATTTATTTAACAGCAGAACCTGCCGCATATTAAAAGTGATTGCTGAATACTGTTTCCAGAAGCCTGCTTTTTTAAATATAACCGATAGCTGTTCTTCTGATGTATGTATTGCTCTGCTGATACACCGGAGAAACCATTCCAGCCAGTCTGTTATATCCATACTGCCCTGCTGAGTTTGTTCTAAGATATCATAATAGGCATTTCTTTCTTTTCGTATTTGTGCACTCATGCTGTAAAACCGTTGTGTTGTTCCGTCTGCACGGGTTAGCTGCATATCGGTAATGGCTCTTGCTATACGGCCATTACCATCATCAAACGGGTGAATGGTTACAAGCCATACATGTGCAACAGCGGCTTTTAGTACAGGGTCAATATTATCTGCTGTGTTAAACCAGTAGAGAAACTTATTCATTTCATCGGGCAGTAATTCAGCCGCCGGAGCCTGGTAGTGTATTTTTTCTTTTCCTGCTGCACCGGATACTACCTGCATCGGGTCATGGGGTGGATTATCCCGCCAGGCCCCCACCACTATTTTGTGCATACCGCTTCTGCCGGATGGAAACATGGAGGCATGCCAGCTATATAAACGTTCTGCAGTAAGCGGTGTATTAAATTGCTGAGTTGCATCCAGCATCATTTCCACCATCCCTTCCACATTGCGGTCGGCAGGTATCAGCCCTGCTATGTTCATACCAAGACGGCGGGCAATGGAAGAACGAACCTGTTCTGCATCCAGCAATTCGCCTTCTATTTCGCCGGATTTTAATACATCTAAAGTAAGTGTTTGCAGGGTGGCTTCCGATTGCAGGGCAAAGCCGAGATGCTGCATATTGCCGAGCAGTTTTCCCTGCTGATGCCTTACTTCACTCAGTAAGAGATTTAGATTGTCGGCATTCCATTTAAAAGAAGGCCAGCCGGGTAATTGATGTATGTAAACGGCCATTCTACGCAAATTATGCGTTGAATGCAGACATTATTCACCGCACTTTCAATTATTCTACGCATATTATGCGTTGAATAGCAGGTTTAATCTACGCAAATAGGTTTTGAAGTTGGGAGTGGTGGCAACCCGGTTTTTCGATGGAACATTTTAAAAAGTATACCCTTTATATTACCGGAATTATAAAACACAATAGAAGTTATAGAAGAAACGGAGATTACCATTTTATCCTTAATAATTTAATGCTCTTTGATAAAAGTTCCATTGGCATCAAATTCTGCTTCAACTTCTTCCCCGTTTACTTTAAACTTTGCTTCATATATTTTTTTATTATTCTTCTTTTCAACTATCCAGCCGGCATCTGTAGCCCCGGGGTACTTTGTATTAAAAGCATCCACAGCAGGTTGTGGCACATCTCCTGCAGCAATTTTTTTGTCGCCGCCGCAAGATGAAAGGATGCTCCCGATAAAGAAAGCGGCATAAAACATAATTTTTTTCATGTTGGTTATTTTAATGGTGAGTAGATCTGTTTTACAAGCTATCAACTTTTATACCAATATCTGTCTTTCTTAAAGTTGAAGGAGAAGTAGAAGAGTTTAGTGCAATTGAGTGATTGAAATATTTTTTGGTAGCCAGCTGTGGTTTTTTATGGCATCGTCTGTGCAGTCTACCCTGAGGTAACGAAGGGTCGCACACTTCAGGGTTCGGTAATTCTGCTGAGCAAATCTTGCCCGGCA
>JAJAZO010000309.1 GCA_026785745.1 Chitinophagaceae bacterium
GAAGAACCCATCTCTAACACAGTTATATAATGCAACCAAATTTTCGGGTCGTACTCAAAAAAAATTGGGAATAGGAATATTTAATGCGGTTACATCACCCATGGAGGCAAGAATTCGCAATACTGTTTTGGGAAAGGACTCAACAATTGAAACGGAGCCATTGGCGAATTATAATATCATTGTGTTCGATCAGGCATTGAAAGGACGTTCATCCGTTACATTTACCAATACAAATGTAATGCGAAATGGAAGTGCAAGAGATGCAAACGTTACGGCACTTGACTTTAGTCTTTTTGATAAAAAAAATACATTTAATGTCCGGGGTACGGCTCGATATAGTAAAATTTTTGGTACTACTCCTTATGATGGGTACAATGCTACCTTAAGAGTCGGCAAAGTAAGCGGTAAGTGGCAATACTCTCTTCAGGAGGTGATAAAGTCTGCAAAGTATGACCCAAGGGATCTCGGTTTTTTATTGTTTCCGAATGAAGTATCTACAACTTTTAATACAAGTTATAATCAGTTTACTCCTACCAATAATTTTCTCACTTATTCATACAGGCTGTCCACCCGATACGGCAGACTCTATGAACCCGGGGCATATACTGATTTTAGCACCAGCGCAACTGGTTTTTGGGTTTTTAAGAATTTCTGGGATGTAACATTGGTGACAGGATATTTTCACGATCAAAATGATTATTTTGTACTTGGTGATCCGGCTACCTATAAGCGGTTTGTTAAAAGGCCTTCTTATGGCTATATACGATTGGATGGAAGTACGGATAGTCGTAAAAGGCTTTATGTCAGCTATAGAACCTTATTTGCTGATTTTTTTAATTCTGCTCCTAATAAAGATTATCATAAGGTGCAGGGAGGATTGCGTTACAGGTTCAGCAACCGCTTTACGCTGGATTTTTCTCACCAGCATGAGGGAGAGACCGACTACATCATAACTGCAGGAAGAGAGACAAATGGTGAGCCCATCATTGCATTTGTCGATTTTACCGATATAACATCTATTTTGTCAGGCATATACAATTTTACACCCCGTATCAATCTTACACTTAGGGCAAGGCATTACCTCAGCAGGGTAAATTTTAACCGTTTTTCCAATGTAGATACTAAAGGGTATCCTATACCTAAGACTGGAACAACGAATTATGACAATGTAAACATTTTTAATCTTGATGCTTTTGTTACCTGGGATTTTCGCCTTGGAAGCCGTTTGATAGTGGGATACAAGAACTGGTTAGGCGAGGACGAAGTGGTTGGCCTGACCGGCAAAAATAATTATGTAAGAAACCTGGGAAAAATATTTGACCTGCGTCATGGTAATGAATTAACTGTCCGCTTTGTTTATTTCCTGGACTACAACCAGTTTCGTAAAAAACGCTAAGCAATTTGCATAATTTTATCTTCAACAAGGGCAAAAACAGTTTCACCTTTTTCAGGTGTTACTTTAAATGTGCCGGTAAAGCGGCTAAAGGCTGGTAGCACACAATAGTCTTTAGCAAAATAAAAACAAGGTAGCCGGAGGAATTGTCTGCCCTGCCCTTTAATACCGATAGCCGGGTGCATGTGGCCGGTAAATGTGTATAGTTCCTTTTCTTTGTCTGTCAGCTTTTGCCGCATTGTTAAATCATGAATAAACAGAAAAGGAGCGGCTATTAATTTTTCATTGCTGACTTTAATACCGGCTTCTTCGTACCAACTGTCATCCAGTATATCATGATTACCTTTTACAAGATCAATGTGCAGCAGGGAAAAATCTTTTCTCCATTTGATAAATAAATCAAGTTCTTTATTGGCGGTACTATGTGTAAGGTCGCCGGCTATAATTAACCGGTCAACTTTAAAAAGATATAATTGTGATATGAGCCTTTGCAGGTCTGCTTTATAAATACTTTGAGGAATGGCAATTCCGGCTTTTCTGAAATGACCGCTTTTGCCGAGGTGCATGTCTGCAATAATGAGTGTATTTTCTTCTTCCCAAAAAAGGCTGCGTTCCGGGGAAACCCAAAATGTATTCTTATTGATAATATGCTGGATAGGATTTTGCATCGAAGGTTTGCAAATATAACCAACGATGACACTGATTAGAACGGATTAGTATGGATTTTTCTTTCCATCAAACTATGTGTAATTGTTCAGATAGTAAATCAATCCGTGAAATGAGTTTAATCATCTTTTAATCCGTACTAAGCTGTTGCTGCATCTTTCTTACCCGGTCTTCTAATTTTTCAGACGATAAATCTTCCCGCATACTATCCACTTTTATTGGAAAACAGAAGGGGGTTAGTTGTTGTGGAAAAGTGATAATGATTTTTGATTGCTGTATTCTTTCCAGCATATCCCGTAACCTTACTTCTTCCATTTGCTGGTCCAGCACTTCCTGGTAGGATTGACGTAGCAGCAAATTGCCGGCATCATATTCACTAAACACTTTGAAAAGGAGAGAGGCTGATGATTGTAAATGCCTTGCCTTCTTTCTTTCACCAGGCATGCCCTGGAAAATAAGACCACCAATAACAGCTACATCCCGGAATTTCCTTTTAGCCATTTCCGTACTGTTTACACTTCGCTGTATGTCATTCAGTAAATCAGCAGGAGAAAACAGTTCATACACATTGGTATCATCAACAGGGATGGGCTGGTCACTCAGTAATTCAAAACCATAATCATTCATGGCAAACGAAAAGGTGATAGGCGTGATGCGGCTGATACGGTATGCCAGTATGGCTGCCATTGCTTCATGTACCAATCTTCCTTCAAATGGATATACAAAAAGATGAAAACCGTCTTTCGTTTCAATTTGCTCAATCAGTAATTCATTTGCTTTCGGAACATGAGATAATTGCTGTTGTAAATCAAAGAGTGGTCTCAGCACTTGAAGCTCTATTATTCCCGACTCCCGATTCAAATCTCCTGCCTCATCCAAAGTTGCTCTCAACTTCTTTCCCAAATTGGCACTCAGCGGCATCCTGCCACCATTCCAGCTTGGCACCATTGATTTTTTCGAATTTGATTTTTTAACCAATGCCGTCATATCTTTTATTAATATAAATTCTAAATTTCTTCCGGCCAGGGTAAATACATCACCCGGCTCAAGCCGTGAAATAAAGTACTCTTCAATTACACCAATATAACCACCAGTCATAAATTTTACTTTCAGCATTGTATCGCTTACAATAGTGCCGATATGCATCCGGTGCCGCATGGCTACTTTGCGACTATTGATTTTATAAACTCCATTTTCAATTTCCACTTTTTTAAAATCATCATACTGTTGCATAGCATTGCCACCTTCGGTAATAAAATGAAGTATTTGCAGCCATTCATCTTTTGCCAGGTCACGGTAGCAGAAAGTGGATGTTACTTCCTTATATGTTTCATCAGGAAGAAAACCATCTGAAATAGCAATGGTGTTTAAATATTGTAACAGCACATCATAACAGAGCATCATAGGTGGGCGGCTTTCAATAAAGTTTTCAGCCATTGCTGACTTTAGAGCGGAGGCTTCCATTAATTCCAAAGAATGAGTAGGCAGAAAATAAATTTTACTTACCGCATAAGGGCTATGGCCACTTCTGCCGGCTCTTTGTAAAAAACGGGCAACACCTTTTGGCGAACCTACCTGTATTACTGTTTCCACGGGACGAAAATCAAC
>JAJAZO010000310.1 GCA_026785745.1 Chitinophagaceae bacterium
AAAGAACAGTTAAAGGAATTTTACATGGTGAAAGCGACAGCCGTAAAACAGCTTTTGTAGAACCGGAAGAAACGATTGAGCTGAATAATATTATTTATGAGCTGGAAGGGGATGAGAAAAAAGAAGTCTATCGCATCTTACGGGAACTAACTGCCAAACTTTCCGTTTATTCATCCTTGTTAATGGCCTGGCATGTGGTGTTGGGGGAGTTTGATTTTATAAGGGCTAAAGCAAAGTTTGGGGCTGAAATAAAAGGGGAGTACCCTGCTGTTACTGATAAGGCTCATGTTCATTTGGTAGATGCGTATCATCCTTTATTATACCTGTATAACCAGCGAACCGGTAAGCCCACCATTCCCGTTACTATTACATTGGATGACACCAAAAGAATTTTAGTTATCAGTGGTCCGAATGCCGGAGGCAAAACAGTGACCATGAAAACAGTCGGCCTTTTGCAAATGATGGTGCAGAGTGGTTTGTTGGTACCGGTGCATCCGTCATCTCAGTTTGGCATTTTCAAACAGTTAATGATTCATATTGGTGATACGCAGAGTATAGAATTTGAATTGAGTACCTACAGTAGCCATTTGCTGCACATGAAGCATTTTATGGAAGAAGCAAATGGCCGCACCTTATTTTTTATAGATGAACTGGGAAGCGGTAGTGATCCTAATCTTGGTGGTGCCTTTGCCGAAGTTATTTTGCAGGAGCTGGCAAAGAAACATGCTGTTGGTATTGTAACCACTCATTATCTTAATCTTAAAGTAATGGCGGGAAAAACTGCCGGAATTCTTAACGGAGCCATGGCTTTTGATGAAAAGAATTTGCAGCCTCAGTACAAACTGTTGGTGGGGAAGCCTGGCAGTTCTTACACTTTTGCTATTGCAGAAAGAATTGGCCTGGATAAAAATTTGATTCACCGGGCCAGGCAATTGGTGGATGAGGACCAGTTTCGATTAGATAAATTACTAAACCGTACGGAACAGGATCTGCAAGACCTTGAAAAAAAAGAAAAAGACTTAAACCAATTAGTTAAGGAGAATGAAAAACTGAGGAAGGAAATGCAGCAGGTAATGGATAAAGAAAAACACCGGCAGCAGGTTGAATTATTGAAGGAGCAGAACAAAGTGGCTGAAGACCGTATTGTTTATTTGAAAGACATGGAAAGAAAGCTGAAGCAAATGCTGATTGAATGGAGAAAAGAAGAGAATAAGAACAAAGTAGTAAAGCAAATGGAAGCCTTGCTCTTTAAGAAAGATGAAAAAAAGGTAGTGAGTAAGATGCAGCAGAAGATTGATTCAAAATTTAATGAAGTGGGTGGAGAGATACGGATTGGCGATAAGGTAAAAATGAAAAAGAACCATCAGGTAGGGGAGGTGATAGAGATGAGAGGGAAAAGGGCTGTGGTTAAAATTGGCTTACTGCCAATGCAGGTAGAAGTGAAGGATTTGGTGGTGGTAAAAGAAAAAAGAGAGAGTGAAAATAGCGGATAACGGAACGGAGTTCCGTTACTTTTGGTCGCAACGGACCCGATAGCTATCGGGTTAGGACCTCCAATAAAAAAGCGAAGCCTTACGGGGCTTCGCTGCATATTTAACGGGTGTGAAAGTCAGCTGTTAATATAATTCTGCAGTTGATTAATGGTTTCCTTCTGAGCAAGTATGGTTTCTTTCACCACATCACTCATTGAAATAATGCCGGTGAGCTTATTATTATCAAACACCGGCATATAACGGATATTTTTTTCTGTCATCAATTGCATACAATGTTCAATGCTGTCTGCCGGGCTTACTACAGGCAGGTCGGTTGACATAATTTCAGACACTTTAGTAGTCATGGAGTTTTTGTCTTTCAATATCACTTTCCTGGAATAATCTCTCTCTGTCATGATGCCGAGGTATTCATCATTTTGCATCACCACTACAGAGCCGATATTTTTTTCAGCCATTATCGTTAATGCCTCCACCACTGTTATGTCAGGGGAAACGGTTACTGGTAATATTCCTTTACGGGTGATAACTGTTGATACTTTATTCATATGGCAATGTTTCTACGTGAAATTTACGAAAAGATATAACCTGTCCAAAAACTATTTTTCCGGTTCTGGCTTATTTGCTATCATTTTTTTGGCAATAAAGGAACTGGTCATTAACAATAACACTGAAACGGCAAACAAGGTAGTGCCTGCTTCCAGTTTGGATACAATAATGTCGGAGTCAAATTTCATATTCAGTATTAATACGGCCACCACAAATACATCCAGCATAGACCATTTATTGATGATTTCCAACGCTGTCGCCACAGCCCCTTGCCTTGGCATTTTTCGCCCCAGCAAGGTGAGGAAAAGGAAAACGTATTTAATAATGGGGAAGATAATAGTAAAGAAAAGCAACAGAAAGCCGATAAAGACTTCTCCTTTATCAAAAAAATACCGGAATGAAGTGCTGATGTAAACGTAGTCGCTTTTAATAGTAAACGGCCCTATACCGAAACCGGATTGCAATAACGGGTACATAAAGCCAAGTATAAAAAAGATAAGCGATGCAATTAATACGATTAGTGCAATCCATCGTCTGTCATTCTTGTGTTTCATTTAATTAAGATATAAAACATCATGGATAAAATCATTTCCTTTTTATACCTTGTACCTGATTTTTTGAAACCCAACATTGGATGGAACAGAAGCCAGTTACCATAAAAGAGATTGCCAACCGGCTGAATGTATCTGTATCTACAGTTTCAAGGGCATTGCATAACCATTCCAGCATTGGCCTCCGCACCAAAATGCAGGTGCAAAAATTGGCCGCAGAATTACATTACGAACCCAACCAGGCCGCAATTTCCTTTAAGCAGGGCAAAACAATGATATTGGGTGTCATTCTCCCCAATCTTGGCGAAGAATATTTTTCGATGGCCATAAACGGTATTGAAGATGTGGCTACAAAAAATAAATACACGGTTCTTATTGGACAGTCGCATGATGACACGGAAAGAGAACAACAAATTACAGAAGCCATGCGCAGGCAACGTGTGGATGGGCTGATTGTCTCTTTATCAAAAACAACAAAATCGTTTGAACATTTTGAGCAATTAAAGAAATATAAAATACCGGTCGTTTTTTTTGACAGGGTTCCTGATTTGCCTGATGCCTATACTGTTTCCTGTAACCTGGAAAATAGTTCAATTGAATTAGTAGATTGGCTCGTTAGCCAGGGGCATAAGCAAATCGGATTTATAAAAGGGCCAGACACACTGATTCATTCCAAGCAGCGTTTAAATGGGTACAATGAAGGACTAAAAAAGCATAAACTAAAATCGGATACTGCTTTTGTTGTTTCAACTGACCTTAGCAAGAAAAAAACCCAGGATGCCATGCATAAACTATTGGCATTAAAAAACCGGCCTACTGCTGTTATTGCCTTTAATGATTATGTGGCATTGGAAGCTACGAGGTACACCCGTAACCAAGGATTGAAGATCAATAAAGATATTTCCTTTGTAAGCTATGCCAATCTCCCCATCACCAGTTATCTTGATGATCCGCCGCTGGCATCAGTAGAGC
>JAJAZO010000311.1 GCA_026785745.1 Chitinophagaceae bacterium
ATTCCAGTGTTTGAATTTGCCCAAGATGTTTTGGATTAGCAGGCTGGGGTTCCGGTGCTTTTTTCATCAGGTTGTCAAAATTTTCTAATGATGCCTGTGCTTCCCGGTATGTAAGAATGATATTACCGATTTCCTGCAACGGTCCAAAAACAAAAAAGGAAAAAATCTGCATGGTTACAATTTGACCCGCATCCATTTTTCCCTGGTAAATAAATAGCATTAAAAGAAATAGAATTAGCTGACGGAGTGTATTCACAAATGTTCCCTGTACAAATCTGATACTGCGGATGCGTTTTACTTTGGTTAATTCAAGACCAAGAATTTTAAAGGTGTTCTTATTTAACCTGGATACTTCCTGTTTGGTAAGCCCCAGGCTTTTTACGAGTTCAATATTACGGAGCGATTCTGTGGTGGCACCAGCTAATGCAGTTGTTTGTCCAACTATTTTTTTCTGTATCGTTTTTACTTTTTTACTAAGCAGGTTAGAAATGATAGTTAACAAAAAGATGCCTCCAAAATAAACTAAGGGAAGACTCCAGTGGATGGTGGTGGCATACACGGCAACAAAAACAATCCCAACGATAACCGGGAAAAGAATATTAATGAACGAGGATACAAATTTCTCCGTATCTATTCTTACTTTTTGTAACACACTCAGCGTTTCACCGCTTCTTGCATCTTCAAACTCCTGGTAAGGCAGCTTCATAGCATGTTGCAGCCCTTCTGTAAAAATAGTAGCACCAAATTTTTGGGTGATAAGGCTGAGAAAATAATCCTGGAAGGCTTTAGCAATCCGGCTTACCATTGCCACAGAAATGGAGGCAATTAAAAGCCATACTACACCATAAATAGTTTTGGTAGCGGCTGTTTTTTGAACTACACCTGCTGCATCCATCTGCACACCGGCATCTACATATTCCTTTTTGGTAAAAAGAAAATCATTCCATGTTAAAGGGTCAACTTTCTGATGGTAACTTCCAAGGTTCACTAATTTTCCAAAAATAATCGGGTCAATCAGTGAGAAACCAATATTTATGGCAGCGAGCAGCAGTACTAAGCCAACCAGCCATTTATAGGGTTTCAGGTATTTTATCAGAATTTTCATGTTTATATTTAAAAAGTAAAGATAAGCCAGCACAAAAACCATGTCAATATAGAAAACGGAAACTCTGACATTAATTTTCTGGCAGCAGCCTATCGAATATACGAATCTCTGTGTGTTCCGTCAGGCAAACTGTCATGCAGAAACACCTGTGGCCAGGCAATATAACCTTTCACCAACTCCTTTGTTGCTGCGTGGGCCAGCAAATTATCAGCAATATATTGAACCGGGGTTTGCATTTTAATTAATGTTTCTGCACCACTCCTGGTAATTGCATAGGCATATGTATAATCATGAAAACCTGCTTTTTTCAGATGCCGGGAAAAAGGCTTTGCATACAGGTTTCGGATAATCCGGTGATCCCATTTCAGCCTTCCTATGCTGTGCTGTAAATGGTAAATGATTTTTTTAAAATCACTGCCAAAATTATCTATACCGTTTTTATCCCACCCCCATATCAGCAGTTCACAATCAGCAGGGATTTCTTTCAGGATTTCAGGAATTTGTTGTACCATTTTTTCATCCGGCACAGCATCATCTTCCAAAATAAGGATGCGGTTGTAATTATGTTCCAGCATTTCCTCATACATCATTCTGTGGCTCCAGGAGCAGGCTATTTCACCCGGCTTCATTGTTTTATTGAAACGATGATGGTGCCGTGTCAGTTCTTCGCTGAAAATACGTTTCTGTTTTAGTTCTTCAATGGTGAAATTGTTTTTATCAGCACCGAAAAAGAAAGAGTAATCTAATCCTTTGAAACGTTCAGCAAATAACTCCCTCCTTGCTACAGCAGCTGTTACACTGAGTACATATATTTTATCATAATAACTGTTCAGGATTTCAAAGTATTTTTCCATACCCAAAAATTCCTGCAAAGATAGGGACGTATTTTATGGACTATCTTTATCAAATGGAAAGGCCACTTGTGTCAGTAGTAATGGGAACTTATAATGGAGAGAAATACCTGGCAGAGCAGTTGGATTCAATTCTTAACCAAACCTACACGCCACTGGAACTGGTTATTTCTGACGATGCTTCAGTGGATGGCACCCGCCGGGTTTTGCAGAAATATGAAAACAATCCGTTGGTTCGCATATTTTACCAAAAAAAAAATCTGGGGCTGACAAAAAACTTCTCTTTTGCCGCCTTACAGGCAAAGGGTGAATTGATTGCTTTTTCAGACCAGGATGATATTTGGATGAGTAATAAAATTGAAAAACTGGTTGAACAGAAAGACGATTATCATCTTGTTTACAGCAACTCAGTGTTAGTGAATGAGACGGGCGGGAGCATGAAGAAAAAACTATCTGACCTGAAAAAAATGTACACAGGTAATGATAGCCGCGGTTATATATTATACAGTTGCGTATGGGGACACAGCATGATGATATCAAAAGCCCTGTTACAAAAAGCACTGCCGATGCCTGATGCAGTCAATCATGATATATGGATTACCTATATGGCTTTTCAGTATGGAGGCATAAAATACGTTGATGAAGTGTTTACCCATTACCGGAGAAATATTTTTTCTGTGAGCCAGACCTTGCCTGGTCAAAAACCATTGTTGCAAAAGGACACTTTATATGAAGCCTTCAAAAAAAAGTTGCAATGGATCGAATTGATGGGGCAATATGAAAGAAAGGAATACCAGCCGTTTTACAGGGAATTGCACAGGCTGTATGCAATGAAAGAAAAAAAATACTATGTCTTTTCGTTATTCCGGTTCATGCTGAAACATCAGCAAGAAATATTCAGGCTTTCTAAAAAAGGGTTGTTGAGCAGGGCCTGGGAAATTTTTAAGCAGGCAAGAGGAGTAAGACCCTGATGCAATCAGGCAAGAGGGAAATGTTTTGATTGCATCACTTTACTTGCCTGGTTAATATGCCGGTATTGATGTTGAATAAGAACGGTAACAGCATTTCGTAAACTCAAGGTTACCACTGCCGATATAGGTGAAGTAATATGTATTTTATCTACGTCCATTTTGCTGAAATCGGCTACATAACCCAGCAGCGAATCTAAATGTTTGTGAAACCGTTCCAACACCCCCATATCAATATTACTTTGTGAAGGTTCAAATATCCGGGGAGCCTTTAATTTTTTTCGGGAGGTTTCCTGCACCTGGCTCACCAGCATTTTTCCAAATAAGCTATTCAATGGGTTCCAGGTTTCCCAAAACTTCATTTCAAACTTACCTTCAGCAATTTTTTTGAAAACCGGGAAGTAGAGGCAATCAGATATAATAAGGTGGTCAAGACATTGTCCGATGCTCCAGTTTTCTTCCGAAGGCTTCCAGTTCAATTGTTGCAGCGAAATATTGGCGAATACCTGTGTTGCTTTCTCCCGGGCTTCATATCCTTTTTGCAACATTTCCACTATAAAAACGCCGTCTTTCATACAGGCAAATTAAGATTATCAGTCCATATCTTTATTAGGTTATTTTTAAAGATCAGTTATGCCTCCCTTAGTTTCAGTTGCACTTATAATTGGGGCAAATTTTTTGTACCAATACTGAAAAGCTTGCTGCAACAGAGCTGGAAATATCTCGAAATTCTTTGTTGTAATGATACAAGTAGTGGTGATACCTTGTAGGTGTTTGAAAGTTTAATACTGGATCGGACTATAACTAATAATTGAAGACATACTTAACAGGTTTGATATAAAAAGAAACAGGTGTGTTGAGTTTGGTGAAGAGTTTGGATATTCTTCAGTAGTTTTTTCAAATTATTTCGGGGAGGTTGTGGGAGTGGATACTTTTGAAGGTGACGAACACACTATTCATAAACGGGATCATTTCGATCAGACAAAAGAACATCTTTCAGTTTTTTAGAATATAACGTTCCATAAATCCGATTACCGGGATTGGATAAAAGTTGAAAACTCAATGTATGACTTTGCCCCATGTGTATATCATTCATAATTATG
>JAJAZO010000312.1 GCA_026785745.1 Chitinophagaceae bacterium
GAAGAACAGGGAGGATATAAATATCTGGATGTAGCTCCAAGGACTATTACTGGAAAAGCCCACCGGCCAGCCTACGGCAGTGATGGTGATTATTTCAGCAAACCCAATGCGGAAGAAATAGAAACGGTCATCAAACAAATGATGGCGGAGTGATTATTGTTGCTTATTTCCTGAAAATAGTAGTACCTTAAGTGTAATTATTAACACTCACTAAAAACAACGATTATGCCTATTGTAAAAGTAATTGAGGTAATCGCTTCATCAGAAAAAAGCTTTGATGATGCAGTCAAGCAAGCAGTGAAGGAAACCTCCAAAACCATCCGGAATATTGATTCTGTGTGGATAAAGGATATGAAAGCCCATGTAAAGGATGGAAAAATAAAATCGTATGGGGTTATTTGTAAAGTTTCCTTCCGTTTGGATAAAGACAAAAAGGAAAAAGATAAAGACGACAAGTAGGAAAAATTAAACCTGTCAACAAACCTGTTAACCCGTTTCTATCTGAAACGGGTTATTTAATTTTGAACAATGCCCACTCACTTTCTTTTTATCATTGATATTCTTGGCACCATTTCATTTGCTGTATCAGGTGCCTTTCTGGCAATGGAGAAAAAACTGGATCCGTTTGGAGTATTGGTATTAGCTTTTGTAACCGCTATTGGCGGGGGCACTTTGCGGGATATGATGATTGGCAACTTACCTGTTAGCTGGCTCACAAACTCAACTGCCACGATAGTTATTTTTTCTTCAGCGGTTGTCACCATGTTTTTTGGCCGCTATCTTAAACATCTTACCACAACACTGTTTCTTTTTGATGCATTGGGGCTTGGCTTATTTACAATAGTCGGTATAAAACTCGGAATCGAAAAGGATTTCAGTATTGGTGTTTGTATTACACTTGGTACCATCACTGCCTGTTTTGGTGGTGTGGTAAGGGATGTGTTGCTCAATAATATCCCATTGCTTTTCAGGAAAGAAATTTATGCCCTGGCTTGTATTGCCGGTGGTCTTGTATATTTCCTGCTGCGCCAATTGAATATAGATGCAGACCTTGTAACTGTGCTATGTATTCTTATCATTTTTACCATCCGTATAATAGCAGTACGGTATAAAATATCATTACCTCAATTTTACAATTCAATTTCAAAGCAATGAAACTTACACTTTATCAGGTGGATGCCTTTACTAACAAACTTTTTGGCGGCAACCCTGCGGCCGTAATACCATTGAAGAAATGGATTGATGATGAATTGATGCAAAAACTGGCGATGGAAAATAACCTGGCGGAAACTGTTTTCTTTGTTCCTTCCAAAACAAAAAAAATTGATTTTGACATCCGCTGGTTTACCCCTGCATTCGAAATCAACTTGTGTGGTCATGCTACACTGGCTTCGGCGCATGTTATTTTCGAAATACTAAAAACCAAAAAGAAGAAAGTCGTATTTGATTCAAAAAGCGGCTTGCTTACCGTTACAAAAAAGAAAAATTTACTTGAAATGGATTTTCCTTCCTGGGCACCAGAACGGATAACTGAATACCCGGATGAACTGCTTGCCTGTCTTGGCAATCCTGAAATAGCCGGTGTATATAAAAACCGGGAATACCTGGTTGAATTAATGAATGAAGAAGCAATAAGTAACTGTAATCCCGATTTTTTATTAATGAAGAAAGTGGATAAGATGGTCATCATCACTGCACCGGGAAAAGGAATAGATTTTGTCTCCCGGTTCTTTGCACCCACTTCCGGAATTGATGAAGACCCGGTAACGGGTTCCGCACATTCACAGTTAATTCCTTTTTGGAGTGAAAAATTGGGAAAAGCGAAAATGACTGCGAAGCAACTTTCGCAAAGAGGGGGCGATATTTATTGCGAACAAAAAGGAGAGAGGGTGATTATGGGTGGAGAATGTGTGTTTTATATGAAAGGTCAGATAGAAATACAATAACTTTAGTCAAAATAAACTATTATGTCAAAATCTCAGTTTACTTTATCGTCAGATGAACAAGTAATTGATACCTGGACTTTACTGTATACCCCTCCCGGTGGGGGAAAGTACAATGGTAAACTGACCATTACTAATAAAAGACTATTCTACGATGCGAAGTATGATGTGTCTGCAAAAGGATTACTCTCAGAAGCACTGTTTGTAAAATGGGGAAGTGAAGGCTATATTGAAATCAACAAAGCAGATATTACTGATGTGCAGGTAGAGAAAAGTTTTCTTGCCAAAAAAGCCATACTCACTTTGACGGATGGTTCCAGGCATACATTTAATTATGGCGCCTTGAATATTGATAAAGTAGTAGCAGCCATCAATTCGAGGTAATATTTATTCAAGAAATCTTTCTCTTAATTCCGGTGTGGGAACCATACAGGTTTCTTTTTTTCCATACCATTTATACCTGTTGCGGGCAATAATGTTGTAGAAAAAATCCCGGATAAACTTTGGTATGATGATAAAGCCATAAAATAATTTCCAGCCTCCGTCTAAGTGTTTTGCAATACGAAGTGCTGCTGAAGATTGGGAATATACTTTCCCGGCATCAATAAAAATAACAGAACTAAGGGCAGATGGGTTAAGTTTATATTGAGGAAGTAACCGTTTAGCCGTTTCTCCTTGTAATGGCGTAAACCGTAGTTTCTTTTTTGTATCTCGTTTAATGGCAAAGTTGACCCAGTTGTTGCAGAA
>JAJAZO010000313.1 GCA_026785745.1 Chitinophagaceae bacterium
CTGCTATACTTGGAAGTATCAGTTGCTTAATAATATTTAAAGCGGTTATTTGTCCACCAATCCAAAGCATGGTAGTTGTTACATCTCCCAATGGTGACCAGGCACCGCCAGCATTGGCTGCAATAACAATCATACCCGCAAACCAAAGTTTATCTTCTTTTTCTTTCAGTATTTTTGAGCACAGCGATGTCATTACTATCGCAGTGGTTAAATTATCGAGCAGGGCAGAAAGAAAAAAAGTAAAGAATGTTATAACTAATAATAATTTCCGTTTGCTGGTGGTGGCTATTTTCTCAGTAATGATGTCAAATCCGTTATGTGAGTCGATCAGTTCAACAATAGTCATTGCCCCTAATAAAAAAAAGAGAATGGATGATATTTCGCCCAAATGATGGAGTAGTTCTTCGCTTACTGACTGTGCTGATTCACTTTGTATGGTGTAAATCGTCCAGCAAAGAACCCCGGTAATTAAAGCAGAGGCGGCTTTGTTTAATTTTAATGGATGTTCAAATGCAATAGCGATGTAGCCTAAAACGAAAACGAAAATTATTAAAGCGGTAAACATATCACTCTAAGATAGGAATTAACCTCTTAAAATCAGGTTCCTTAATCACATAATCAGCCACAGAATCTACCAAATTACTTGTTGAACAAAAAGAGACTGCAATGCCAGCTTTTTTAAGACAGCAAATATCATTTTCCCCATCTCCAATCATCAAAGTGTTTTTCAAATCTACTTTGTATTGTCCACAGATTTTGATAAGGGCATTTAGTTTACAATAATCATGTTTGCATTGGCTATCCTCGCCGGATACAAATAAGGAAGGAATTTTTACTTCACCGGTCGCAAAGCTCCTGGAGAACTCCAGTTCGTTGGAGATTGTAAAATCAAATCCAAATTTATTTTTTAAATGATTGGTAACACAATCGTAACTATCACTAATGATGCCTGTGATATAGCCTTGTTTTTTTAGCTCTGCTACTATTTCCTGTAAATGGGGTGTTACTTCAATACTATCTGTTAACTCCAGTATATCGCCAATTGATTTGCCTTTCAACAATGCTACAATCAATTTAGTACGGATAAACGGATTATTATTATTAGTAACAATATCTACCAATTGCCTTTTAAATCCATATTTTTCTGCAGCCGTATTAATGAAACTTGTTCTTAAAATCGTATTGTCCATATCAAAGACTGCAATCTTTTTTAATGACATAAGCCCTTCCCGGATGGCAAATTCCATCTGCTCCCTTATTATCTGAATATTTTCATACGTTTCCAGGTTTTTTGAATCTGCACTCCGGGATTTTTTCATTATAGCCCGGGCAACCTCACGGCTCATTTTACCAAGTTGCTCCAATGGCTGCATCCTGTTTTCGATATTACCTATGCTCACCTCGGCAATTTTTGCACCGAGATTGTGCATGTCAATCAAAATGCCAATATCCACACCATAACCTTCTTCAAATTCGATTTTTGCAAAGAGGCTTTTCTTCCCGGCAATCATGCCGCTCAATGGCTGCTTAAAATTTGGAAATGTTGGATACAATATAGAGAGTAATGGTTTTGCAACAAGCTCTGTCACTCTTCCGGCCTGTCTTGCAAAATAAGATTTTACAAAGTCAGCTTTGTTTGTTACTAATGGCTGGGTTAAAAGTTCAACCACATCGTTGGGATATGTAATTATATCTGCATCAAGAAAGGCGATAATTTCATTTTTTGCGACGAGTATGCCATCTTTCATAGAGGCACCCTTTCCAAGTTTAGTACTGGTAATTACCGTAGCACCTTCCTTTCTTGCTTCGGCAACTGTATTATCCATGGACTTATCATCCACTACTATAACTTCTGATACATTAGCTGAATTATTGGCAAGGTGTACAACCTGCCGGATGGTTTTTTCTTCATTTAGTGCTGGTATAATAACAGTAACCATAATGTAAATAATTAAAAGAGAGGCCGCATGAAACTAACTGCGGCCTCTTTGCTAAAACGCACTGTCGAAAAAACTGACTATATGCCATAGAAACTTAAAATTCCTTTTTTATTGCAAAAACTGCCCTTGTTATTTCTTATCTGCAATCCATTTTTTCAATATATCAACATATCCTGTCACATCCGCATTATCCTGATCCATTGCCAGGTATTTTTCAAACCAGTTTAAAGATTTTGGATAATCCTTAGTTATGTTTGCTTCATACCCACCCAGATAACCATATGCTTTCAACAACATTTTTTTATTAGATTCCTTATTTTGTTCGCCTGTTTCTACTACCTTATTATAATGTGGAATAGCTAATGCATTTGTCATACTGGTATCAATAGCTGCATTGGCCTGTGCCCGCCAGTAATATCCATATATATCTTCCGGATAACGGGTTGTATAAAGTTCAAACACACTGTCTGTTTGAAGATATTCTCTGGCAGTGTAATGTGCAAGACCCCAATTAAAAAGATCAATATTATTTGACTTTTCTTTCCACTGGTACAACTTGCCAAGCCAGAAAGCCTGATTGCTGTAATCTTCAGTTTGCTTATAGAGGTCTGCAATCTTAATGGCGTATTTCGCTTTATTCAAATATACTGTCTCCATTTCTGAGGCAATGGTATAATAAGAAATGGCTGCTTTTTTTGCTCCTTCAATTCTTTCTGTTAACTGTGCCCATAATTCAAAATCGGCTGAAATAAACTTAACAGGGTCTTCTTTGTTAAAATAATCAGTGATGTACCCGAGTGCCTGCATGGAATCACCTGTTTTGGCCGAAGAATAAGCCATCAGCTTATAAAGGCGGGGTTGACTTTTTTCCATTTCATTTTGTATAATATTTTTTGCTGCCTGTATTGCACTATTATACTCCCCATCCAGGTACAATATATCAGTCATATAATAATCATTCTGAAGAGAGTAATCGGAATTAGCAATATACTTTTCAAGATATTTCCTTGCCTGCTTTATATCCTTGTAATAATAATATTTATACAATTCGTCGAGTACTGGTGCATAAGTAGAATCAATCTGGTAGGCTTTAAGAAAATGGTCCATATACACATCGGAATTCTTTTGGGCTGTGAATATTCTTCCAATCAGGTAATGGGCTTTTATGTTTTGTGGATCTTTCTTCAACGCATCCTGGTAAGCGACAAACGCATTACTGGCATCTGATATTTTCCTGAATGCAAGTCCTCTTAAAATATCAATTTCCGGATTATTTTTATCCCTTTTCTCCGCCATATTTAACCAACTGATAGCGGCCTGTGCATCACCAGCCTTTTCATCAATATTAACTTCCGCTATGGCTATTAGCAAGGAAGAGTTTTTTTGGTTCTTTTTATTATTGAGAATTGATGTAAAAATTTCATCTGCTCCGGGTTTATTTCCTGTACCAATTAAATAACGGGCATAAGCTATCTTGTCCATTGCATTAGCATTACTGCTAATGGCTGGTAGCAAATAATCGTTTATATACTTTTGTGCCTCCCCCATTTTTTCCTGTTCGAGATACGTTTTCACTAATAAGTAACTTGCTTCTCCTTGGGCGGGCACAGTAATGGCAGCCTTTTCCAATAATGTTTCGGCACTTTGATACCTTTCATTTTCAATTAATTGTTTTACCTCATCAAGATTTTGTGCATCCAATAAACTGGCATTAAAAAAAATTGCCGTAAACAGTATTATTAAGTTATTAGTTTTCATACTTTTTAGTTTAGGGTTAATTGAACCTGATCTTGTTGAGGTGCTATTATCAAGACAGGAATATCTGATTCTTTGTATAAATATTTTCCTCTTAATTTATTCCACCATCCTTTTAGTAATGATTCCTTTCCTGTGTTTACCACTATCAGGTCTGCCTTTACATTCCTGGCATAGGCCAGTGTGCTGGCAGGATTATCATAATTTTCTGGTAAGGAACAGTGTATTTTAATGTGGCCATAGTCACTTAGCATCTGGTAAGCTCTTATTAAGTATCTTCTCTTTTCTCTGCCGCCGTATGAATTGCCACCGCTTCCCATCAGATGAATACTGCCATGCGCCTCCCGGCATAGATAAGTAGCAATGGTAAGTTTTCTAACAGGAAGTGAATCATTAATAGGCACAACGATATTTTGCAAATGATTTACGTTAAACGTACTGGTTACTGTAAGTACCGGACATTGGGTTTGCTGTGACAGCCTGTTTAAATCAATTTGCTGTATCAGGGCACTTCCAAATTTCCGTCGGTTCTTTGGTATTATCACAAGGTCAATATGTTCAGCAATAATAGTTTGTTTCAATACAGATTGCCAGTTGCCCAGGACAATTGCAGATGTAATCAATAACCCGTCCTGTAATTTACCTTTACATCTCTCTTCAAGTTCCTTTAGCAGACTTATACACTTTTCATTGGATTTCGTTATGAATGAGCCAGAAAAAAAACCATTATATAAAAAAGGAAAAGTAGCAGCGGGTGTCTGAACATGGATCATATGAATATCGCAGTCAAAGTGATTAGCCAATTGAATCGCTTTATCCAAGGCTAAATCAGTATTGCGGTTGAAATTGACCGGTACAAGAATCTTAGTAAATAGCTTTTGCATAGCCGCAAGCTATATTACCGGGGTTATAGCGGCATTAACCTAAGATTAGATTAGTATTAGAATTTCTCATTTTTTCACCGTAGGAAGCAAAATAGTGATTAGAGTACCTGTATCCGGTTCTGATTGAATGGTTAAGCTTCCTTTATGCAATCCAATGATTCGCCTGGTAAGTGTTAACCCAAGGCCAACACCTGGTTTACTTTCTGAGTTGGATCCCCTGTAAAAAGGTTCGAATAATCTTTCAATTTCTTCAGCAGAAATAAAATCGCTTTTGTTACTAAATATAACTTCCACTTCAGTCCCTTTAAACAGCAGATTGATTTTTGTCTTCATATCGGGAGAATATTTGCAAC
>JAJAZO010000314.1 GCA_026785745.1 Chitinophagaceae bacterium
GAATTGTCTGGATTGAAAACGAAAAAATTTTGAAACTGAAATCTATGTTGGTTTACTTTCCCTTTTTTAGGGTAAATACGATAGCTGTTTTGATTAAAAACCTGCTTGAATCCAAGCCTTATTATTGTATCCTTTCTGGCATCATAATTCTCAATACGCTGTATAAAACCAATATCGGCGTAATAATTACTACTAACATTATTAAGACTAAAAGAGGATGAAAATGAACGGCCAAAATAACCGTCGCCTGAATTTATAAAACTATTTTTTCCAGTTACTCCATCTTTCATTGAAAGATGATAACCTAGCCAACCTCTCCAGTTACCTTTTTCGCTGTTAAAAGCAAATTCGCCGCCGGCATTACGTCCATATTTTTCCAACGGGTCTTTTAAATCATGTTTTGTATCTGCAAATGCCTGCCGGTTAAAAAAATAGGCCTTAAAGGTGGAACGCTTTAATAACTGTTGCTGAAATGTCAATGCTGAATAGTTCTGCCCGGCGTAATTTTCTGTTGATTTTGTTTGCATGCTCATCAGACCAACCCTTGTTCTGGCTGCCACATTTCCACTTAGCCTTAGGCCACCAATAATTGGAATCTGATTTCCATCGGGGTCTAGTCCAATCCTTCGGGAATAGAAAGGCCGGATGTTTTGTGTGCCATAATCAGAAAAAAGGTCACTGTTTTCCAGGAAAAAATTTCTTCGTTCCGGGAAAAAAATATTGAATCGGGAAATATTAGTTACCTGACGGTCCACTTCAACCTGAGAAAAATCCGGATTCAAAGTAAGGTCAAGATTTAATGAAGAATTCAAAGCAATTTTAGCATCAAACCCTGCATCTATATCTCCGATGATAGGCTTACCAGACTGTTTATTTTCTGTTAGCCCACCAGTAGAGTAAGGAATTATTGAAATATTGCTTCCTGCTTTTGGAGGCAGTGCATCCCAAACTAATGAGCCAAGATAACCAAGGTCTGTTCCGGGAAAATTTACCGGAATCCTTGTCCAAGTATGAAATTCATTGGCTTTTTTATCACTTCTGATAAAATTTATTCCCCAGGTTGATTTGTGGCTATCATAACGAATAGCTTTGAAGGGTATGGCAACTTCAACAATATAATGGTCAGCAAAACTCTTTGTTTCGGAATACCACTTATTATCCCAACTGAATGAAAGATTTTCACTGTTAGTTCCAAACTGGTCATCAGCCTGCACATTAAAAGCCGTAACAGAAAAATAAAAACCATTTGTTTTATTGCCTGTTGGGTCGAGAATAATTCCTACACCATCACTTTCACGGATACGACTATCTCTTTTTAGTGACTGGCCAATTAAGGGTAAGCTGTCATAAACAATAAAGCCGAAATAAATAAATCTATCATCGTACATTGTTTTAACCACAGTTTTGTGGTTTGCTTTGGCATTATCATTTGGAAACTTAAGCCAAAAGTCGGAGGTGGGAGCAGCCATCTGCCAGTCTTGCTCATCAAGAACAGCATCAATTTTTACCGGCCCCGTTGCTTTTTTAATGGCAAGCTGGTATTTTTCTTTGTATGTAGAAACATCAATATCTTGGGCTGACAATTTCAAGGACGGGATGACTATCAAACTAACAAGCAGATAAAAAAATAATTTTACATTCATTTGGCCTGCAAGATTCATTTTTTTTGACCTTTTCCCCCTACAAAATCAGTCGGTTGCACATAACAGGGATGAGCGGTGGAATATGGCGGTTGAATGAAAGATTAATCAGCACCATTCAGCAAATCAGGCCTTCTTTCCTTTGTTCGTATTAATGATTGCTCATGTCGCCATTCTTCAATCAATTTGTGATTGCCACCCATTAACACATCGGGTACTTTCCATCCCCGAAAATCTTCGGGTCTTGTGTAAACAGGCGGCGCCAATAGATTATCCTGGAAAGAATCAAACAAGGCAGAGGTTTCATTATTTAATACGCCGGGTAATAACCGGCCAATTGCATCTACGAGTATGGCAGCTGGTAATTCGCCGCCACTGAGTACATAGTCGCCGATTGAAATTTCTTTGGTAACAAAATGTTCCCGTATCCTTTCATCAATACCTTTATAATGACCACAGATGAGTAACAGATTTTCTTTTAGTGATAAACTGTTGGCGGCTTTTTGGTTAAATAATTCTCCATCCGGCGTTAAAAAAATTATTTCATCGAATTTTCTTTGCACAGATAATTCTTCGATGGCTTTTGCCAACGGCTCACACATCATTAACATACCGGCGCCACCACCAAATTGATAATCATCTACCATGCCGTATTCATTTACCGCCCATTTGCGAAGCTGATTTACCTGTATGGTAAGTAACCCTTTTTCCTGTGCCCTTTTCATTATACTGTGCTGAAAAGGGCTTTCTAATAATTCTGGTAAAACGGTGAGAATGTCTATGTGCATGGGGCAAAGATAGTTGCTTCGAATAAAAAGAAACCCCCGGAGAACCGGGGGTCGGCATTGAAACAAAAACCAACAATAGCTCATTTTCATGAGCATATATGTAAATATTTTTTTGTTAAAAGTAACAGTAGTGATAGAGTATAAACATGATATTCGTCAGGCTGGTTAAGTATGACATGCAGCAGCAACTCCCGGCGACTGTGGTAGTTCCGGGCTGATGAACGGAATACCCAGGTTTAATCCTCTTAATATCAATAATACTCCCATGCTTACAATTAAAAAAGGGATAGCTTTTCTTAAAGTTTGCCTTACACCAGGACTTATTAACTGTCCGCCGTAAGCCACCAGCATCATCGCAGGTAATGTGCCTGCACCAAACATTGCCATAAAGCTTACACTCTGCAGCACATCTGTAAATGATAAAGTGGTTGCCACTGCTATGTATACCATGCCACAAGGCAATAACCCATTTGCCATACCCATTAATAAAAAGCTGATAGGGCCGGACATTGATTTAAGCAACCGGCCTATTAGTTTTTGCACAATAAAATAAAACCGGTTCAGGAACTTAAAATGAACTGTTCTCTTTTGAATAAAGTATAAAGTGGCGAGCATTAATACAAGAATACCCATACCGATAGAAAACCATTGCTGATAGCCCGAAATGTAAATTCTTCTGCCAGCCAATCCAAATAGTAACCCTATAATGGAATAGGTAATAATTCTTCCGGACTGGTATAATA
>JAJAZO010000315.1 GCA_026785745.1 Chitinophagaceae bacterium
ATAATATATGAAGGGTTCTTCTTATTTCTTCATCACGGCCAATCACCGGGTCAAGCTTGCCCTGTCTTGCCATTTCATTTAAGTTCTTGGCATATTTATTCAGCACATTGAACTCCTGTGATTGTGTTTGCGAAGTAACCGTCTCTCCTTTTCTTAATTCTTTAATAGCAGCCAGCAAACCTTTTTCTGTAAGGCCTGCATCTTTTAATAATTTGGCGGCGGCATCATTGCCCTGCACAATGGCGAGCAACAAATGTTCCGGTGTTATAAACTCATCTTTGAATTGTTTGAGAGCAGCACCTGCTCTCAACACCACACTGTTTGCATCACGGCCAATGTTTTGCCCGCCTTCGCCGGAAGTTTTTGGTAATTTCTTAATCAGTTCATCCAGTTTGCTGTCAACGAGATTAACAGTAACATTATTTTTCTTCAGCAGATAATCCACTGGTGAATCCTGCTGGTCGAGTAACGCTTTGAGAATATGCTCGGTCTCAATATTTGGATTCTGTGCATTAAATGCTAATTGCTGTGCCTGTTGAAAAGCTTCAGCGGCTTTTATGGTAAAATTTGATAGGTTCATAATATGATAATTTAAACCGCAGAGGCGCAAAGACGCTTAGATAAGTTATATTTTAAAATCCCTTTTTGCGCCTCTGCGGTTATGATTTTGATTAATTTTAAACATATTTCTCAAATACCCATCCAACCTTTCAAATTCCGTAACAATGTCATATAAAGTTAGCTCTATCTGCCTGAAAGTCTTATCTGTAATAAGTTTCCTGCTATTGTTGCAGCCTGCACATGCCCAGTACAACTGGACTAATCTGGATGCTGAACTAAAAGCCAAACAGCAATTGTTGGGGAATAATGTCGTCACCCTGATCTGGAAAGGGGATTCTTTAGTTTATAAAAATGAAATGGGTGGTTTCAATAGCAAGACACAGGCACCCATTGCCAGTTGCAGTAAATGGTTGACTGCCGCACTGGTAATGCAGTTTGTGGATGAAGGAAAATTATCGCTGGATGATAAGGTGGTGAAATATCTGCCGGAGTTTGAAAAGTATTTTAAAAATTATATTACTATCCGTCAATGCCTGTCCCACATGACAGGCATAGCTGATGATGGTAATTTTCTGAAACGGATACTGGAAAGAAAAAAAATTACTTCGCTGGAAGATGAGGTAAACGGTTTTGCAGCGAGAGATATCAGAGCTAATCCCGGCACTGATTTTTGGTATGGCAGTGTTGGGCTAAATATTGCAGGCCGTGTGCTGGAAGTTATCAGCAAGAAAAAATTTGATGTGCTGATAAAAACAAAACTCTTTACCCCACTGGGAATGAACAAGACCACTTTTGCAGAGTTAACAGGTGGGCCGGTAAATCCATCTGGCGGAGCAAAATCAACAGCCGGAGATTATATGAAATTTTTGGTGATGTTGCTAAACAAAGGAAAGTATAATGGTGTGCAAGTGCTGAGTGAAAAAGCGGTACAGCAAATGATAATAGTACAGAATAAACCGGATCAGATAAAGTATGCACCGAAAGCAGCCGAAGGTTATACATACTCCTCCGGCAGTTGGATAGTGGAAGAAAAAAATGGTGTCGCCACTTCTTTGGTCAGCCCCGGTTTGTTCGGCACCTGGCCTATGATTGATTACTGCCGGGGATATGCTTACATTGTATTTGTAAAAAACCTGCTGAGGGAAGAAAGGGCCGGTGTACACAGGGAGTTGAAGAAGATAGTTGACAAGCAGATTATATCAGCCTGTAAATAATTTTTGCTATGTACGAACACCGCAAACAACCACTGGCTACCAAAGCCACTTTCCATCTACGGGTATTAAAGAATATCACCATTGCGATAATCATTATGGCGGTGTGCCTGATTATTGGCATTGTTGGTTATCATTATACAGATAATATCCCGTGGATAGATTCACTACATAGTGCGTCTATGATATTAAGCGGCATGGGACCAGTTGTTGAAATTAAGTCAGACACAGGGAAGATATTTTCTTCGGCTTATGCATTGTTTAGTGGCGTCGTATTCATCACAAACGCAGGTGTTATTCTGGCACCGGCGGTTCATCGAATTTTTCACCGTCTGCATTTGGAAGATAATTAAGTTATTGCGTCAATACCAAAAAATATCATACACCTATTCTCCTTTTTAAAAGACATGACTTAATCTTGAATCCCTTACAAGAAAATACTGCCTTTATTAAAAAAACAGCTACCCGGCTGGGTTTTGACTATTGTGGTATTGCCAGGGCTGAAAAGCTTGATGATGATGCAGTGCGATTGGAACAGTGGCTGCAAAAAGGAATGCACGGCAGCATGCAATACATGGAAAAGTACTTTGACCTGCGCATTGATCCTTCTAAATTGGTGCCGGGAGCAAAGTCTGTCATCACGGTATTAAAAAATTATTACCCTTCCACTCAACAAGATGCAAATGCTCCGAAAATTTCCAAATATGCTTTTGGAAAAGATTATCATGAAGTGATAAGGGAACAGTTAACAGAACTCATTGAATCAATAAAAGAAACGGTGGGAGAAATACATGGCCGTGGCTTTGTGGATAGTGCACCGGTGCTGGAACGTACATGGGCACAGCGAAGCGGATTAGGATGGGTTGGCAAAAATGGAAACCTGATCAACAAACAAAGCGGTTCATTTTATTTTATTGCTACATTGATTACTGATTTGGAATTGCAATATGATGACCCCTTTGTAAAAGATTTTTGCGGCACCTGCACCAGGTGTATTGATGCCTGTCCTACCAATGCCATACTTCCGGATAAGGTGGTAGATGGCAGCAAGTGTATTTCTTATTTCACTATTGAACTGAAAGAAATGCTGATACCCGGTGAAATGAAAGGAAAATTTGACGACTGGATGTTTGGTTGCGATACTTGCCAGGATGTTTGTCCGTGGAACCGGTTTAGTAATCCCAATAAAGAAATAAATTTCACTCCTGTTCCTGAAGTTTTAAACCTGTCCACCAAAGAATGGGAGATGATGACAGAAGAAAGTTTCAAAAAAATTTTTAAAGACTCCCCACTCAGACGTTCAAAGTTCAAGGGCATACAGCGAAACCTGAAATTCTTACACCCGGATTAAAACATCCAGCCAAACTTTACTGATAATCTTCTCAGCCTGTAATCATATCTTTCATTAGAAACGGAACAGGGAGGAATAAGACAAGGATTGGTGTATTCTGTTTCGTTGATGAGGTGCTTATAGCTATATCCAAAATTCAGCAGCACTCCATTACTATTTTTTTTGAATCCAAATTTATAGCCAAGTCCGCCGGCCCAATAAAGAGAGGAAGAATATTCGCCGGGATTCTCAAAATAATAAAGACCATTTTTTACCCAGGGGAAATTAATACCCACATCACCACTGAAATATAATGGCAGTTTGCCAGGTGACAAAAATTTTGAAACAGAAACAAACAAAGGGATACTTCGTTGGAAATAATAATCAATGCCGGTGCCAATGCCGGTAAACCATGTTTTATACCTGAACCCGTTGATGGTTTGTAATTGAAATCCTGTGCCTGATTCTCCCTCTGTAATACCTGCATAATTCTGAGAGCCGAATTTCCATTCCTTCTTTTGTGCAAAAAGAGACGAACAACTGCAGCATACTGCCAGTACTAAAACAATTTCCTTCGCTTTCATAGTCATCCATTTACTTGTTCACCAAAATTTTGCTTTTAAGATCAAGTGTGGACGGATAGGAATAGCCATATTGATATAATCCATCTTTTGCCACTACCAGCAGGTTGCCATTAAATGCTATCGCATCATAGGTTTCCATGTTTGCAACAGTTTTCTTCAATATAATATTCAGCGGATTAGCTGCATCATACATTTTCAACCCTGCTTTTCCATCGCAGATAAATAAGGTGTTATTGTCTTTAGTAAGGCCATAGGGGCCATCCATAAGATAAGTTTTAGCCAGTGTGGGTAAATTGAGGTTGCTGATATTTACAACATCCAGTTGATTTGTGTTACCCCCGCAGGCAGAACCTCCTCTAAGCGTTACATACGCATAATTACCGTCTGCTATTACCGGGTCGCACCTTCTTGCATGTGAAAACTGCCCTTGTGCTACCGGTGTTGCCGGATTAGTAATGTCATAAATAAACATACCCGTCATGGAGCCGATAAAAAGTTTATTATTAAAAGGATAAATAGTTTCAATATCCCAACCCACGGATTGTGTGGCTGTGCGAACAGGATTGTTTGCAGTGGCGATATTGAAGGAAATAAGATTACTGTTATTTACTGCATACAAATAATTATTAACGATTGAAAAACGGGCCATAGAACCGGCAATTCCAACTATTGGGGCAGCACTGTTACTAAAAGTTCCACCACTTTGTGAGCTGGAAAGAGCAATAACATCATACATACACCTTCTGCAGGGAGCGTTTAAATCAACTGTCGTATCCTTTTTTGTCCAATCAACAATTATCATATTACTATCAGGAACAAAGCCATTGGTATATTGCCTGTCGGGAAATACTTTATTGATATGCTTTACAAAACTGGCCTGTAAAGGATTTG
>JAJAZO010000316.1 GCA_026785745.1 Chitinophagaceae bacterium
ATGGAATACATTCTTTGAAGAACTGACACAAAAAGATAATTCCAAAAACAACAATGGATGGAAAGATTATAATGATGAAAAAAGAATCAGTAAGACAATCTCATTAAGCGACATTAAAAGCAGCGAAGAAAAAAGATTACTAACATCAGATGCAGAACTCAACCGTGGATTAGGTGGAGGTATTGTTCCCGGAAGTTTGGTGTTGGTCGCCGGTGAACCAGGCATTGGCAAATCAACGTTGTTTTTACAAAATGGATTGTGGTTAAAAAATGTTTCTGTGTTATATGTAAGTGGTGAAGAAAGCGAACAGCAAATTAAGATGAGAGCTGACCGGCTTGGATTGAAGAACGAAAATTTTTATTTACTCACAGAAACATCTACACAAACTATTTTTCAGGAAATAAAAAAACTGAAACCACAATTAGTTATTGTTGACTCGATACAAACATTACACACTTCGTTTATTGATTCATCGCCAGGTAGTGTATCACAAATAAGAGAATGTGCTGCCGAATTTCAACGCTTTGCAAAAGAAACTAATACCCCTGTTTTCTTAATCGGTCACATAACAAAAGACGGAAGCATTGCAGGGCCAAAAATCCTGGAACACATGGTGGACACGGTTTTGCAGTTTGAAGGGGATCGCCATTATGCTTACAGAATTTTAAGAACATTAAAGAATCGTTTTGGCAGTACTGCCGAACTCGGCATTTATGAAATGACGGATGAAGGCATGAGAGGTGTGCTGAATCCAAGCGAAATATTAATCACACAAAAAGAAGATCAACTTAGTGGGATTGCAATTGCTGCAACTATTGAAGGCCTGAGGCCGTTGCTGATAGAAGTACAAGCATTAGTAACACAATCTGTTTATGGCACACCACAACGAACCGTCAGTGGTTTTGATTTACGTCGTTTACAATTGTTATTAGCTGTGTTGGAAAAAAGAGGTGGCTTTCATTTTGGAATGAAAGATGTTTTCTTAAACATAGCCGGTGGTATAAAAGTAGAAGACCCTTCCATTGATCTGGCAGTTCTTTGTGCTTTGCTTTCATCGTATGAAGATGTGTCGCTGCCACAACATATTTGTTTTGCAGGCGAAGTAGGATTAAGCGGAGAGATAAGAGCCGTTAACCGTATTGACCAAAGGATTGCTGAAGCAGAAAAATTAGGGTTTCAAAAAATCATTGTTTCCAAATACAACCAGAAAGGATTGAGCAAACAAAAGTTTGGTATCGAAATAGTGCTGATGGGAAGGGTGGAAGAAGTTTATAAATATCTGTTTTAGGGAATAGTGAAAAGAGAATAGTTGTTTACAGTGCCGGCTTATTATATCCCTGCAATATCTTTAACTTATACCGTAATGAAGTAAACTATTGATTTGAAGAAACTATTATCTATTCATTATTAGTTATTATCTGCAATGATTGGGTTTAAGGAAATAAAAGACTCTGTGCTTCACTTGCTGTTTCCCCATGTGTGTACAGGATGTGGCAGCGATATATTGAATGAAGAGAGTGTGCTATGTATGCGATGTATGGATGCGATGCCGGAAACAAATTTTGAATTACATCTCAATAACCCGGTCGAAAAAACCTTTTGGGGACGGTTGCCCCTTGCCGGAGCTACCGCCCAATTCTATTTTACCAAAGAATCGCTGATGCAGCACCTGATGCACCAATTTAAATATAAGGGTAATAAAGAGCTTGGCCTTCAATTAGGCAGAATGATGGGGGATCAAATCCTGAAATCTGGCCGTTTTCAGGTGGATGGCCTCGTTCCCTTACCACTTTTTCCGGCCAAACAAAGGAGAAGGGGCTATAACCAGGCTACTGTTTTATGTGAAGGAATGGCAGCGGTTATGAATATCCCGGTTTTGGATCGAGTGATTATCCGTCCTCAGCATACAGAAACACAAACTAAAAAAGGAAGAATAGAGCGGTGGAAAAATATGGAAGGGAAATTTGTTCTTTCGGACCCTGATGCTATACGCAATAAACATTTGCTGTTGGTGGATGATGTGGTAACTACAGGTGCCACTTTCGAGGCTTGTGGAAACGAGTTATTAAAAGCTGAAAATGTGATATTGAGTTTGGCGAGTCTTTGCGTGGCCTCTCGTTAATCTCAATTTCTTCAACTATTTTTGATACCAATGAAGACCCTCGGAATACTCGCCATATCCTTACTGACAATTTTTTTTTCCTGCCGGAAAGATTCCTTTATTACTTCCAGCGATGCAAGAGTAACCATTACGGCAGACACTTTAAAGTATGACACCGTTTTTGTAACAACTGGTTCTACTTACAGAACATTCAAAATCATAAACGAGAATAATCAAAAGCTCCGTCTCTCTTCGATAAAGCTAATGGGCGGTGCTGCTTCTTTTTATAAAATGAATGTGGACGGCATACCCGGCACCCAGTTTACCAATCTTGAAATAGAACCCAAGGACAGCCTTTATGTTTTTGCACAAGTGAATGTAAATCCCGGTGCTGCCAACCTTCCTTTTATATTAAGAGATAGTATTGAAATTAGTTTCAACGGAAATAAACGATTGGTGCAATTGGAAGCATGGGGACAGAATGCTCATTTTTTCCGGAATAAAATAATAGCTGCCAATGAAACATGGAACAATGATTTGCCTTATGTAATACTTGGCTCCTTGTTAATTAATGCAAATCAAACACTGACCATTAACAAGGGCTGCCGTATTCATATTCATGCTGATGCACCAATTGTGGTAAATGGAACCATAAAGGTGAATGGTTTAAAAGACACTGCCGACAGGGTTTATTTTAAGGGCGACAGGTTGGATGAGCCTTACAAAGATTATCCGGCAAGCTGGCCGGGCATCTTCCTGCAGCCAACTTCGAAGGATAATGTATTTACGTATGCGGTAATAAAAAATGCTTACCAGGCTATTGGGTTACAAGATCTATCTTCTAATGCACCCAATCCTAAACTAACGCTGAATGAGTGTATAATTGATAATGCGTATGATGCCGGTATTATAGCTCTTAATTCCAGTGTAAGGGCAAGAAATTGTTTAATCAGTAATTGTGGTAAGAACCTGGTCCTTGTAAAAGGAGGTGATTACCAGTTTACCCATTGTACGGTGGTTACTTATGCTAACCGGTATATTGATCATAGAGACCCGGTGCTTACATTAACCGACTATGTCAATACCACTACGAATCCCTTAACGGCAACGTTCCGAAATTGTATTTTCTGGGGCGAAAATGGATTGGTGGATAATGAAGTTTATGTAGATAAAAAAGGCTCCTCCTTTAATGTAAGCTTTAATTATATTCTTTGGAAAGTACAGACAGTTCCTTCTTTTATAACTTCCTCTACGGGTATATTAAATAATCAACCGCCAAAGTTTGATAGCATTAACACCTCCCGCAATTATTACGATTTTCGGATTCAAAAAAAAGGATCCCCTGCTATTGACAAAGGCATAAGTTTTGGTGTTTTGAATGATTTGGATGGAAAACCAAGACCAGTCGGCTTTCAACCCGACCTGGGTTGTTTTGAAAAGCAGTAAAGCAACTTTAAATAAATATTGTCCGATTTAGAACAAGGTTACTATAACTTTGTTATTCCCTTTAAACGATAAATATTCAATTATGAAATCACTATTCCTTACCATGATAATAGCAACCACACTTACCGCAGGTTCAATCTACGATTTTAAAGTAGCAGGTCTTGATGGGACAGACATTGATTTTTCTAAATATAAAGGCCAGAAGATTATGGTTGTGAATACCGCTTCTTTTTGCGGTAATACTCCTCAATACAAAGACCTTGAGGCTTTATATGAAAAATACAAAGGAAAGCTGGTTATTATAGGTTTCCCGGCCAATAACTTTGGTGCACAGGAACCCGGTACCGGTAACGAAATAAAAGAGTTTTGTACGAAAAACTACGGGGTTACTTTTCCCATGGCGGAAAAAGTTTCAGTAAAGGGTGATGATGTTGCTCCTATCTATAAATATTTATCTGAGCAAGCCGCCGCAAAAGGATTAGCCGATCCGGTAAAATGGAATTTTGGAAAATTTCTGATTGATGAAAAGGGGAACCTGGTTGCTACTTTTTCTCCAAAAACACAACCAATGAGTGAAGAGATATTGAAGTGGTTGAATTAAGTGAGAACTTCGATTATATTGATTTATAAAATTATTTAAAAAGCGTTGCTGCATACCAGCAACGCTTTTTTCTTGTTAACTTCTATTATCTTTCAAAGCACACTTATAAACCTATTTTTTCTTTTTGCCTCCCAACCTTATTGGTACACCAATTGTAAAGG
>JAJAZO010000317.1 GCA_026785745.1 Chitinophagaceae bacterium
ACCTACGATTGTTGGTAACTATTGGTACCGGCTCACGGTTGCTGAAAGTGGTAATGGAAATATTGCTGCCTGTCGCATTGGTTCCAATGTGCTTACCATTAATGTGCATCCAAAACCAGCCATCAGTGCTGGTCCAGATAGATTTTTGATTGCTGGCCAGCAAACAACACTTGCCGCAACAGCACCGGGCGGTACTACTGTTTTCAACTGGTCGCCTCCGGATTATTTGAGCAGTACTTCAATACTTACTCCAACAGCATCTCCCACCATAAGTCTCACTTACTCGCTGACTATTGTGTCACAGTTTGGTTGTGTAAACGAAGATCAGGTATTTGTAAAAGTAGTCGCTGGTATTTTTGTACCTACAGGTTTTACTCCCAACAATGATGGTAAAAACGATAGTTGGCGGATTCCATATCTTGATCCGCAAATGGGAGCTACTGTAAATGTCTATAATCGCTGGGGACAATTAATTTATCAGGCCATTGGCACTGAGGTAAACTGGGATGGGAAACTCAAGGGTATTCCGCAACCATCAGGTACTTATGTTTATCAAATTCATTTTACCAATGGTTCCCCGCAAATGAAAGGGACAGTTAGTATTATCAGGTAAAATGTTAAATCTGCAAATGATTACCCTACCGTCTAATGGGTATCTCAATCGCCAAAAATCTTTATTACCTTTAGCAAGTATTAAAACCTATCCAGCCATGCGACAATTATTCATTGCTATATTCCTCCTTTCTTGCAGCAGCCTGATGGCTCAAACGAAAGAAATTGCTTTTAAAAGTCATAGTGGGAATATGAACAATTTTAGCATAGCACTGGGTAGTGAATTGTTTGACAGCGGGGAATCAAATTTTGGTTTACCTGCACCCACTGATTTAAAGACTTATAAATTAGACAGTGTAATTTATGTTTCAGATACTGTATCTGTGATAGTGATAAAGGAGTATCGTCGTCAACCTTTGCAGCCAAAAGACTCTGCCAAGCTCTGGAGGACAGGAAAAGATACATTGTATAACGACCCGATGCTTGGCAGGAAGCATTCCCTCGACAGCATCAAAACTGTTTTGAAAATTACGGGTAATTATATTAATCCTGTTGACAGAATAGTGTTTATTGGGTATGATAATAAGAAAAATAAGGATAATAAGAATCAAAAAAATAATATTCTTCCGGTTTCTTTTACAGGCGATGATAATAACAATTCTCCTTTCGACATGAAGCTGTTATTAATGCTGGGAACCATATTGGTTCTTTCTCTATTTGGTGGGTGGCTCTCCTGGAAATTCCATCAACCACGGTTACAAAAAGCATAAGACTTATTCTCTATAAACAGGTAGTAGCATGAAAAGAAGTTTTGCTCACACTGTTGCTTCTTTTTTTGCCTTCTTTTGTGTGCTTTTTATTCCCTTTCCATTTAATATCACAACCATTCAGGTTTCTATCACCGATTTCATTTTTGGAAAACTAATTGGTGCAACATCTTCAACTGTTTTTGGGAAGACATTATCTGATACAAGAGTTTATTCAGATATGATTTCCATGTATATACTGGTGCTGCTGCTTTTTATTTTTGCCATTCTTGTTAGTGTATTATTACTGAGGATAAAAAAATGGCAACTATACAGGGAAAGAGTGGTTAGCATCTTTTATAGCCTTTTCTTTTATTACCTCGCTTTACAATTATTAAAGTATGGGGTAGATAAGATTTTTAAGAACCAGTTTTACCTGCCCGAACCTAACATACTTTATACACCACTTGGAAGGGTGGATAAGGACCTGCTCTACTGGAGTTCGATGGGTACTTCTCATTTCTATAATGTATTTCTCGGGTCATTGGAAATGCTGGCGGCTCTATTCATATTAATTAAACGAACCAGGCTGGTTGGCCTGGTAATGAGTCTTGCAATTCTGCTAAATGTGGTGGCCGTAAATTTTGGTTTTGATATTTCAGTAAAACTTTATTCACTCTTTTTACTTTTTCTTACTGTTTATTTATTGATTCCTTATTGTAGCAGGTTGTACCAGTTGTTTTCAGAGAAACCGGTTTCTTTGAAACCTCTTTTTGTAACGGTTATGATTAAGAAGAGAGTATTCCTTTCAGCTTTTCTAAAATGGTTGGCTCTTGGCCTCATTTGTGCAGAGGTTTTTTATCCGTTCTTTAAGTCTGGGAATTTTAACGGGGATACAGCTAAGAAACCTTACCTGCACGGGGCTTATGAAGTGAAGCAAATGATTGCTGGGACGGATACGCTGGCTATTGAGAGGTTGCCATTGAAAAGATTTTTTATTCATAAGGATAGCTATATGATCTTCCAGGACCAGGATGATCGAATGCAGGATTATAAACTCAGTTACGATAAAGAGAAAGGAATTTTTGTACTAACAGATTATGAGTTTAAGCAAACAGCCATCTGGTTTCACTACAGGCAAGCAGACAGCATACTGACACTAAAATATTTCAGTAACGGAAATGACCAGGAGATAAGTGGCAAGGCAGTTGACTGGAGAAAGTTAACGGTACTCCAAAAAGGCTTTCACTGGACGGTGGATGGCCGTTAATAGTAGCCTGATTAAGATAATTGCGTTTTTAGTATAAATACTTCTATAATTTTTTGTTTACAAAATCATAAGATGTTTCTTTCCGGGTTTCATTTTTCATAAAACTTTGTTGTAACGGCTTCTGGGTATTTGCAGGCATTCTCCACCAACGTAATTTTCACTTCTCCCGATAGGTATCGGGATCAAAATGCAAACGCCTATTTGATGTTTTTCTACACTTAACCAACAACTATAACACTGGTTATACCGCCCGACAATGAATAAATTTCTGTTCACCGATGGAACAAACGGGGTGATGGAAGTGCAGTCGAAGGAAGAATTAGAAACCCTGATTGAATCTGCTGAACAACCTGATAAGATAAGAATATGGTTGTTCAGTAGCAATGAATGGATAAGCTATGCTGCTTTCCGTAAACAAATGCCCCCTGTTAGCAGGAAGGAAAAACCTGTTGCTATAAATGGCAATACTTCTGTAGCCAGTTCTGAATGGCAACCGAATACCCATTCAAAAAGAACTGGTTACCGTTGGTTTAAAAAAGTGTTGTACTTCACTGGTGCCACAGCCGGTGTCTTTCTTGTTTTCAATTTTACTAAAATTAAATGGGAAAAAGCTGACCCTGTAAATACTACAGCAGCGAGGCCGGTCAATGTACCGGATATGGATATTGATTCACTCATTTATGAAATTGAAGATAGCCGGGGACAATCACTGGACAGGAATACAAGAACTAATCTCCGCCTTCGTAATACCTGGCCGGAAAGAATTTTGCTGCAACTCGCAGCTGACAGGGAAACAAGTGGTGCCGGCTCCCGGTTTTTTAATGTGGATGTTTCTATTGACAATACAACCGGCTTCAACCTGGATAATGCGATAGTTAAACTATCTGTCTGGAAGAATAAAAAAATAAGCCTCACCGACACGTTGCATTTCAATGGTATCAGGTATGATAAATTGGCAAAACGGGAACTGGACTATCGCTACAAAGGAGATAGTATTTCTGTGTCATTTGAGTCAATAAAAGCGAAGTCGTTTAATTTCTGCTATGTAGCAGCCACTAAAAATAATTCAGGTAATTATAACGACCGGTGGTTTTGCAAGGAGTAAATATTAACCAACAACTTATAATATAATAAATATGGCACTTTACTATCTACCCGTTTTAATCCGCAGTGACAGGTACTTTGTTGCAAGGCTTGAACGTCGTATTCAACAAACCCTGAACTACTCAACTACGCATGAAACAGATTACAATTTTGTTATTCATGCCGAAGACAGGGTGCTGACTCCATTGCTGACGATTGAAGACCCCGGTAAAATTGTGCTGATCCAGATGGCTCCGTCTGACAGGCAAGACATACCGTTGCGTGAATGTCACATCTCATTGCGAAAAGAAGAGAGTGGGTTTGAAT
>JAJAZO010000318.1 GCA_026785745.1 Chitinophagaceae bacterium
ATATCCACCTGTTTCATTTGTTGCATTTCTACTTTCATTTTATCCCAATCTACTTTGGCAAGAGATTCCTGCACCTCTTTCTGGATTTTGGCCATATCTAAATCTTTCATGGCAGCAGCCACCTCATCTTTTATCTTATTAAAATCAACTTTAGCCAAAGATTCCTGCACATCTTTCTGGATTTTAGCCATATCTACTTCTTTCATGGCTTTTTCAATTTCCATTTTAATTTTATCGCTATTAATATTCTTCATTGCCTCGGCAATCTGTTTCTGAACCTTATCCATGTCCACTTTCCAGTCGGAATTATCAAGTTCATCCAATACATCATCCAGATCACGGACTTTTTTATCCTTATCCGTTGATTTCTTTTTTGGGGTTGTGTCGTTAACTGATTGTCCGTACTGTCCGGTACTTTGTTTTTGCCCCCACGATACGAGGCTCACTGTAAGAATAATGGCAAATAGGGCCAGCAGTAATGGTGCGGCTTTTGGGTTTGTTGGTTTCATACATGTTGTTTTTAAAATGGCTAATTGGTCATCACGAATTATTTCGTATCAAATATACGATTGACTTCGTATAAAGTTACAGATTGCAGCAGATAAGGAAAATTTTAACAAAAAAGCCATCCACCGGTCGGCGGATGGCTTTAAAAATTAGTTGGTACCCAATCAATTTTTTCTAAAAGCCCATTTCAGCATTTCTTTCCAGCTTGGCTTTTTGCCATACATTAATATACCCGTGCGGTAAATTTTAGCGGCAAACCAAACTGTAAAAATAAAGCCGAGTATAAGCATCGCCATTGATAAGCCGAGTTGCCACCAGGGAACTGTATTAGGCACACCAAAAGGTATCCGGGCCATCATTACAATGGGGGAGCTAAAAGGGATTATACTTGCCCATACTGCAATTTGACTGGTTGGGTTAGCAATAGCTGAACTCATTATCGCTATAGAAATAATTACCAGCATGGTTATAGGGAAGCTAAGCGATTGTGCCTCTCTCATATCTTCATTCACTGCACTGCCGATGGCACCATATAAAGAAGCATAAAAAAAGAAACCAGCCAGAAAGTAGAAGCCAAAGCAGAATAATATCAACGGCACATCTACACTCGAAAACATTTGTTGCATATTGCCCACCATTGCATTGGCGATGCCTCCACCGCCTGTTGCTTTGCCTATGTTGTAAACAATCAAGACAAATGCAATCCACAAGAAGAACTGTGTAAGTGCCACTAAACCTATACCGAGAATTTTTCCCAGCATCATCTGAAATGGTTTTACGGATGAAACAATAACTTCTGCGATGCGGCTTGTCTTTTCTTCCATCACCCCCATCATTACCTGCGAGCCATAAATAAGCAGGATCAGATAAATAAGAAAGCCACAGGCAAAAACAATGCCCTCAGCCGTTTTGGCATTGGCTTTTTCGTCTTTTAAATTGCTTGATGAAACCGTGATGCGGCTATCGGTCAGTATTTTTCTTTTCTCTGCATCAATACCAAGGTTTTCGTTTTTTACCTCATCCCAAATGCGGTTTAGTTTAGCTTCCAATCCGGCAGTTGAAGTTCCGCCATAGGATTTATTGGCTTTAAATAAAAGGGCATTTGTTCTGGCTGATTGCCAGGTCATCGCTGGTATTACAATGTATCCATCATATCCCGCTGCTTTATAATCTGTTATTATTTTATTGGCACTGTCTTTAATAAATACTAAAGTAGAGCCATTGTCAATATTATTTTGCTTGCTTAATGCCTGTTCTGTAAAATAGCCCGATGAATCAATGATGGCTATACGGAGATTCTGTTTGCTTTTCTCAGCAATGTATCCCATACCAAAGATTAATGCCAGGTAAAGCAGCGGAAACAGTAAAGTGGAAATGATAAAAGTTTTTTTCCTGACTCTTGTCAGGTATTCTCTTTTTATAATGAGCCATATTTTATGCATGAGGAATAGTTTAGTTGGTTTGAAAGTGGTTATACTTTTTGAAACTGACGGGCTGTTGGTGTTCCTTCTACCAGTTTGATGAAAATATCATTAAGCGAAGGAAGTATTTCATTAAATGAATTGATGGCCGCACCATTTTGCAACAGGTATTGCAGCACATCGTTTGGCCGGTTGCCTTCTTTTATTTTTACGATATGTGAAGCCCCTTTTGTTCCAACTTCTTCAAAAGGCGCATTTCCATTTAGCGAGGGCATCAGGTCTGCGCCAATGCTAAAGAGATTTTCTTTGAAATCCTGCTTTATCTGTTTTACCGTACCATCTAATATTTTGATTCCCTTATTCACCAGGGCAATATGATCGCAGATTTCTTCTACCTGCTCCATACGGTGGGTACTGAAAATGATGGTGGCCCCATTTTTAGCGAGGTTAAATATTTCATCTTTAATAAGATTACTGTTTACCGGGTCAAGGCCGCTGAAAGGCTCATCAAGGATGATAAGTTTGGGATTGTGCAATACGGTGGTAACAAACTGGAGTTTCTGACTCATCCCTTTTGAAAGGTCTTCTACTTTTTTATTCCACCAGCTTTCCATTTCAAACTTGATGAACCATTGTTTGATCTTGGTCAGTGCATCACTTTTGCTCAATCCTTTTAGTTGTGCCAGGTACATCGTCTGTTCACCAATCTTCATCTTTTTATACAAGCCTCTTTCTTCAGGCATGTACCCAATGTGTTCTACGTCATTAATGGGGTCAAACTTTTTGCCATCAAAAATTATCTGACCTTCATCGGGATAAAATATCCCGGTTATCATCCGGATAAGGGTGGTTTTACCGGCACCGTTGGGTCCCAACAGGCCGAATATTTGTCCCCGTTCTACCGATAGGCTGATATCATCCACTGCTTTTTGGGTGGCGAAATATTTCTTCAGATTTTGCAGTTCCAGTAAGGCCATAAG
>JAJAZO010000319.1 GCA_026785745.1 Chitinophagaceae bacterium
ACGGTTGCTATTAATTTATCCTCAACACAAAATATTTTTTCCCAGTTTTGTTTTTTTACAAGGCTGGTTAGTTGAAAAGCAAACTCCTGTTGATTGATACAATAGATGAACTTGCCCTGTAGTTTGGTAAACTGCTCAGCAAACTCCACTTCAGGCTCCTGCTGCAACGGCTGAAATACAGATTGATTGCCTTCGCTTAGTGGGAAAGGCAAAGGCGTTGAGTGACTCAACGCCTTGCGGATCTTTTTTAAGATATTTTCCTTTGATGTGGAAACACTCATATTTACTTATTAAATAGAAGGTGCCAAACCTATAGTGCCTGTTTGTTCACCTGTTGCTTTTTCATCTTCTGCTTTTGGTTCTGCCTGTGCTACAGTTCCTTCTACCACTTCTGCAATTGGAATATCGTCAGTCAGCGGTTTCTTTTCTTCAAATGGTCTTTTGCCAATCAGCGTTTCCACATCACTCTGGAACAACACTTCTTTCTCCAGCAACGCATGAGCCAGTTTTTCTACATCCCCTCTTTTTTCGGTCAGCAGCTCTTTAGTTTTTATATATGCATCATCAATCAATTTTCTTACTTCCTGATCAATCAACTTTGCCGTTTCATCAGAATAGGGTTTGGTAAAGGTGTTTTCCTGCTGCGGATCAAAAAAACTAATATTGCCGATTTTATCATTCATACCATACACTGTTACCATAGCATAGGCAATTCTTGTAATCTGTTGCAGGTCATTTTGGGCTCCGGTTGAAATTTTACTGAAGAAAATTTCTTCGCTGGCTCTGCCACCGAGTGTCATACAAATCTGATCCGTCAACTGGTCAATGTTATACAAGTATTGTTCTTTCGGAGTGTATTGCGCATATCCCAACGCTGCCGAACCTCTTGGTACAATCGTTACTTTCAGTAACGGATAGGCATGTTCCAGGTACCAACCGCAAACAGCATGACCAGCTTCGTGGAAGGCGATGATTTTTTTCTCTTCGGGAGAAATTATCTTGTTTTTCTTTTCTAATCCGCCAATTACCCTGTCCACTGCATCCTGGAAGTCCTGCATATCAACCGCTTCTTTATTCTTTCTTGCGGCAATCAATGCAGCTTCATTACATACATTGGCAATATCAGCACCAGCAAAACCCGGAGTTTGTTCAGCCAGTTTTTTTATATCCAACGTTTTTGAAATTTTAATAGGTTTCAAATGCACTTTGAAAATTGCTTCACGACCCACCAGGTCTGGTTTATCAATTGTAATCTGCCTGTCGAAACGACCGGGACGAAGTAACGCCGTATCCAATACATCGGGACGGTTAGTAGCTGCGAGAACAATGATACCGACATCTGTACCGAAACCGTCCATCTCTACAAGCAACTGATTCAAGGTGCTCTCTCTTTCATCATTACTCATCATGGCATTCTTACCCCTGGCACGGCCAATGGCATCTATCTCATCAATAAATATGATACAGGGAACTTTTTCTCTTGCTTGTTTAAATAAATCTCTTACACGACTTGCACCAACTCCTACAAACATTTCCACAAAGTCGGAACCGCTCAAGCTAAAAAATGGAACCTGTGCTTCTCCGGCCACTGCTTTTGCCAGCAAAGTTTTACCAGTACCAGGAGGACCGACCAGCAAAGCCCCTTTTGGTATTTTACCACCGAGGTTAGTGTACTTTTTCGGATTTTTCAAGAAGTCAACTATCTCCATCACTTCCACTTTCGCTTCATCCAATCCTGCTACATCAGCAAATGTGATATTTACTTTTGTCCCTTTATCAAATAATGTTGCTTTTGATTTTCCGATGTTGAAGATACCACCAGGGCCACCACCACCACCACCAGCACCGCCACCCATTTTCCGCATCAGTAATATCCAGAGACCAACAAATAATAATATAGGTAACAAAAATTGTAAAGCACCACCGAGCCAATCTCTTTCTGTTTTTACATCAAATACAACTCTTTTATCATTCGGCACATTATTCTCTTTGTAAAAATCATCCATCTGTTTTTCAAAGTCGCCAGAATACTTAAATGACATGTGAGGGCCTTTCTCACTTAATTTTCCATTAACACCCTCTTTTAATTCGGCTTTGTGTTTTCCTACCCCCTCTTTGGTCAGGTATATTTTTACTGTTTTCCGGTTATCTATTATTTCATACTTACTCACTTCCCCGGCCAATATCATTTTCTTAAATGCAAGATTGTTTGTTTTTGCAGCATTTGGCGAAAAAGGACCAAATAGCTGAAACCCTATCAATACGGCAAATATGATAGCATATATCCAGTAAATACTAAAGCGGGGGCCTTTTTTGGGCGGATTATTGGGGTCATCTCCACCACCGGGGCGGTTACCAAACCGGGGTTGCTTGTTTTCTTTTCTATTGGGTTCTTGTGACATATTTTAATTTCCTCGGTGTTCCTGCTAATTACTAATTATTGTAACAAAAAGTTGTTGTGCGTCTATTATTTAACATTATTCGTTGTGGTATGTCGCCGCAGCATCACTCCACATTTCTTCCAGTTGATAAAACTTCCTGGTTTCTGACAGCATCACATGCACTACCACATTCACATAATCAACCAGTACCCATTGCAGTTGCTGAAACCCTTCATGATGATAATGACTTTCTTTACATTTTTCTTTTACAAGGAATTCCACATGGTCGGCAATGGCCTTTACCTGTGGTTGATTACTTGCTTCACAAACAATAAAAAAGTCAGCCACTGCTTCATTTATTTTTCGCAGGTCAAGAGAAATAATATTTTCTCCTTTTTTTTCCTGAATAGCTGCAATAATGGCTTTGATGATTTTCGAATTCTCCGTTAACCGTGCTGCACTTTTTTTGCGGTTGGAGAGGGATGCAAGTTGTTCCAAATATGAAATTGTTTTTCGTTTATTGTATTGTTGCTTATCGCTGGTTGTTAGCTGCTGATTATGTCGTACAATTTGTGACGAACTTTTACCAGGAACAAGATACCAGTAACCAGAAACAAGTTTACTTTGTCAAAAATAGCAATTAATTGCCACAACCTTCTGCCACAAAACCCTTTGGTTTGCCATTCATTGAACTGCAATCGGTTGACAGTACCAACAACTATGCCCGGCAGCAAATACATGCAGGTTTGGCACAGTACGGCATGGCCATTTTTACCCATGAACAAGTGGCGGGAAAAGGTCAACGGGGTAAAGTTTGGGCCACAGAAAAGGGAAGTAATATAATACTGAGTTTATTGGTAAAACCGCAGCCCTTGCAGCTTACACAGCAGTTTCAGCTAAGTGCCTGTGCGGCAGTAGCCGTACATGAGTTTTTTGCAAAATATGCAGGAGATGAGACCAAAATAAAGTGGCCCAATGATCTGTACTGGCAGGACAGAAAGGCAGGAGGAATATTAATTGAGTCTGTAATTGGAAGCCGGGTGGCGGGAGTCGGAATTTGGGAATGGTCTATTATTGGCATTGGCATTAATATAAATCAAACCATATTTAGCGGTAATTTGCCCAACCCCGTCTCTTTGAAACAGATAACCGGGAAAGATTTTAATCCGGTAGAACTGGCAAAAGAGCTTTGCCTTGTTTTTAATAATCGCTTTACCGAACTAATTGAAACCGGATTTGAAAATATTTACGCATACTATTGGGAACACCTATACAAAAGAAAAGAAACTGTAAAATTGAAAAAGGGAAGTAAGGTGTTTGAAGCACTGATAGAAGGTGTTTCTCCCACTGGTAAATTAATAACACAGCATGGTATTGAGGAAGAGTTTGATTTTGGGGATGTGGAATGGGTGATTAAATAATTTCCATTCTTTTCATCAACGATTCATCCTTTTCGCTTTCTCTAGCCTCTACTTCGAACTTGTTATTGTTGTAGCCATTCTTCATCCAGTCAAAAATATATTTAGCAAGAAAGCCCGCAAACCCATTTTGCTGGTATTGCTCTACATGTTTCAATTCATGACAAACCCAATTGGGGTCATTTAAAAATTCCTGCTTGCTGGTATTGTGAAGATGTATTGTACTACCGAAAACAATCGCCACTTTATCTGCTTTCATTTTGGCAGCGGCCATTTTTGCTACCCATGAGTTTTCTTTAATCCGCACTTTCATGCAGCTAAGACTTTGTATTAAAAATTTTCGTTGCACTAAATAACAAATTCCGGCAGAAAGGACCGCAATCATCACTTACTTCCCAATAGCTATCGGGACACCATTCACTTCTTATCCCTCCACAGGTTAAAGTTTCTTGAAATATTAAAGCCCCAACGAAACTGGCCTTCGCCCCAGGAAGTAATAGTGCGGGGAATAAAACGGTTTTCCAGCAGCTCTGTAGAGTTAGTAAAATTCAACCGGAAAATGTGACCCG
>JAJAZO010000320.1 GCA_026785745.1 Chitinophagaceae bacterium
CAATTATAGTCCAAATGCAACTTTTTCTTATTCGAAGAGAGGTAAGGTATTGGGAGAGTCATTAAAGATAATAGCCGGTGGAAATTACTCTATTAATAAATCTGACAGGGATTTTTTCCAGCAATTCTTCAATCCTGATAATACACCCAATGGTATTGATACGGCACAAGAGCAACTGAGTGATAACAGCAGTAACGGATATAATGTAAGAATAGATTATAACCGGCCATTGAAAAATAAAAAGACTTCTCTTTCTTTCGGTACATTTTATAATCGTAGTAACAGTCATATTGATGTAAATGCAACTTATAAGAAAAAACCGGAAGGCGTCTTTGTAAAATCAGACCTGCTGAGTAATGAGTTTAAGTTTCACCAAACGATTACCAACCTCCGGGCTTCAGTAAGACAAATATTGAAAGAGAGCTTCAGCATTACCGCTGGTGTGTCTGCTGAGCAAACATCTATCATGTTTGAGTTATTCAAGGAAAACCGGGAAGCAAAAAATAATTACTGGACATGGCTTCCGTTCGCTAATCTCAACCGTATCTGGAAAGACAAACTAAATCTTACAGTAGCTTATCGCCGTACTATCCGCCGCCCGGGTATTGGCGAATTGAATCCTACAGTAGATTTTGGTGACCCATACAACGTTCGTTTTGGAAATGAGAACCTGGAAGCTTCGACGGCACATAATTTTGATTTTGTGTTAGGAAAAACAAAACCATTTTATTTTGCCAACATAGGGCTTGGGTATAATATAGTTGAAGATATTTTCGCCCAGGTTAGAACATTGTTACCGGAAGGGAAAACACAAATAACCTGGGAAAATATCAGCGGCCGAAAAGAATATGAAATAAGTACCTGGGGCGGTGTAACTATTAGCAAAAAACTGAGAACAAATCTCAGTGCCAGCTATACTTTTAATGAGTACAGCGAATTTGATAAAACAGTAAGAAAATACCGTAATGGCGGTTCGGTTACTTCCAATATCAATACTGTTTTTACACCTAAAGACATTTTGAATTTCACGGGTGGTTTCAACTTTAACCGTTTTGCCAACCCTCAGGGTTATGCCCGTTGGAGCTGGAGTATGAATGCCGGTATGCAACGAAAGTTTTTCAAAAAGAAACTAACAGTAACACTCAATGTCATCGACCCGTTTGTACAGAGAAACCGGAGCTTTACTTATGGCACTAATTTTAACCTGCAAAGTTTCAGTACTGCACAAACAAGGAATTTCCGCTTAAGCCTTGGATATAATTTTATAAAAGCACCGAAGAAGCTTTCACCGAAAGTGATTCCCAAAAAATAAACTACGCTTCTGAGTTTAATTTGATTTTAGCGGCCAGCCAGCAATCCCTCACTGGCACAATCCATTTGTTTTCTAATTCCTGTTTCGTTTGCACCAGGTTATTAAAGTACAAGGTATCTGCATTGATAAATCCATTTTCAACAGCATATTGCAATTGGGATAGAGGCAGTAACTGAATCTGGTCGGTATCAGATTTATCCTTGACTATAAAAGCCAAAGTAGTTCTGTCAAACATATTTACGGCAAACCGCTGTTCAATATCTTTTATCAGTCGTACTGAACTATCGGTACTGCATCCGCTTACTCCGCCGAAGGCGGATTCATCGGCCAGCAAAACAATAAACTGGCCAAAAAACAAATTTGCTTCCCCTTTTACCGGCGTGCCGTGGCTTTTCCACTGTGTAGTAAATTCTTTCAGCAGGTCTTCAATTTCAAAAGCTTCACTCAACGTAAAAACCCGTTTGCACTGATAAACCCATACCCTTGAGCCGGGGTGAAAATTATTATCCAGCAGATGTTTGTATTCAAATGTCATACAGCAAAGTTAATCCAAACTGGCGGCTATCAACTCTGCCACATCCATCACTTTTACACTGTCTTCTTTTTCGGCCAGCTTTACTCCATCCGTAATCATCGTATTGCAGAAAGGGCAGGCAGCAGCAATAACCGATGCCCCGGTTCCAATAGCTTCATGGCTGCGTTCAATATTTACCCTGGTAATTCCTTTTTCCTCCTCTTTAAACATTTGTGCACCCCCGGCTCCGCAACATAAGCCATTGCTTTTGCAACGTTTCATTTCTACTAATTCCGCATCCAAAGCTTCCAGCACTTTGCGGGGGGCTTCGTAAATGTTGTTGGACCGGCCGAGGTAGCAACTATCGTGGTAAGTAATTTTTTTGCCTTTGAATTCGCCACCTTCTTTCATTATTATCTTTCCTTCATCAATCAGTCCTTGTATAAAACTGGTGTGATGCATGACTTCATAGTTGCCTCCTAACTCCGGGTATTCATTTTTTAATGTATTGAAGCAATGTGGACAGGCGGTTACAATTTTTTTAATACCATAGTTATTCAGCATCTGGATATTCTGGTAAGCCATCATTTGAAACATAAACTCATTTCCAGCCCGCCGAACAGGATCACCGGTACACATTTCTTCCTTGCCAAGAATGGCATAGTTGATACCTGCTTTATCAAGAATGGTGACAAATGCTTTGGTGATTTTTTGTGCCCGTTGATCAAAACTTCCGGCGCAGCCCACCCAAAATAAAACTTCCGGGCTTTGGCCACTGGCAAACATTTCAGCTACGGTTGGAACCTGCATGTAAAAAAATTTATTCAAATCTAAATCAAAAAGACAATTCATGGCAGTATGATTTTCTTTGCTTTATTTTGTTTTTAATACTGCATGAAGAAATTTTTTCAAAAACTGATAAACTGGGAGTTGTGGAATTTTTATGTCCTTTATTTCCCTATCGGGCCGGTATGGCTGTGGTATTGCCTGCGTAGCTGGTCGTTCTGGTATTTCAGCTCCTCTAATCCTACTATTACATTTGGTGGTTTTGAAGGAGAGGGTAAAAAGGAGATGTATGACCAGTTGCCCCCGCATTCATATCCCCGCACTACTTACATCATGCATGACTGGTCTTTTGAAGAATTAAAAAAGAAAATTGCTGATGCGGGGTTTTCATTTCCCTTTATTGTAAAGCCTGATGTGGGTATGAAGGGAATATTGTTTCGGAAAATTGATAACGACGAACAATTGATTAAATATCATGAAAGAATCCCGGTAGAATACATTGTTCAGGATTTAATAGAACTGCCTGTTGAGGTCAGCGTTTTTTATTACCGGTTTCCCTGGGAGCAAAAAGGAGTAGTCAGTGGCTTTATAGATAAAGAATTATTACAGGTAAAAGGCAATGGTAAGTCAACCCTGCGGGAATTGGTAGCGGATCATCCCCGTGCAAAATTCAGGATCGAAGAAATGGAACACCGGCATGGGCATCGTTTTGAAAGAGTAATTCCTGATGGAGAAACGTTTTATCTGTCGTATGCGGGCAACCACAACAGGGGAGCACATTTTACTAATCTTCATAATGAAATAGACGAAGACCTGCATAAAGTATTTGACGACCTGAGTCACTATACAGACAAGTTTTATTATGGCCGCTACGATATTAAAACAACTTCGATTGAAGATCTGAAGCAAGGTAAAAATTTTTCTATCCTGGAATTTAATGGCTGCGGGGCGGAACCTAATCATATCTACGATTGTGGCATGAGTATCTGGAAGGCTTACGGGGTTATTCTGCATCACTGGAAAGTGTTGTATAAAATAAGCCGGTATAATCACAAAAACGGCACTCCTTACTGGTCTTTTCAGCGGGGTAGAAAATATCTGGCCGATGCGAAGAAGCATTTTAAGATGCTGGAAAAGTATGATTAAGGTTTCACTAATTTAGCGTATGAGTGCTGACGAAAAATTCCTCTTGCTCCGTAATTATAATCTCTGGTGCCATCTCGACGATCAGGAATATGAAGAATTAAATGTTGCCCACCAATTTATCGAAGCGAAAAAAGATGATTATATCTACTTCGATTCACATCACCTCAATAAACTTTATTTTGTAAAAGATGGTTATATCAAAATTGGCTTTATAGATGAGGAGGGTAACGAAATTATCAAAGAGATAATTAAAGAAGGAGAGATATTCGGTCAGTTTGCATTGGAAAGAACTAACCTGAATGGAGAGTTTGCAAGAGCCTATAAAGGAAATGTCAGCCTTTGTGCATTTACCATCGAAGATTTTGAAAAGCTATTGACAAAAAAACCGGGGCTGGCCATTAAATACAGCAAACAGGTAGGAGAGAAACTTCGCCGTGCAGAGTTTAGGTTGATAAGCATGCTGAACAAAGATGTTCGTTCCCGGTTGCTGGCTTTCTATTACCACCTCGCCATGATGGAGGGCTATGATGGAAGTACAGTTTCATTTTCATTTGATAATTTTCTTACACATGATGATGTAGCTAAACTGATTGGTAGTGCCAGGCAAACGGTTACCACTTTTGTCAATCAATTAGAAGAGGAAGGTTTAGTGAAAATAACGAGAAAGAAAATTACGATACCAGATATAAAAAAGCTAAAAGAACTGGTGATTGTTACTTAATTATTACTTCTTATTTTCGTTTTATGCACCCTCTGTTGAAAATTTTTCTTACCGGAATGCTGGTGAGTTTTATTGGTTCGTTGCCTTTAGGCACACTGAATATTGCAGCCATGCAGATATCAGTGTCCGATGGCGTTACAGCAGCCATCCTTTTTTCCCTGGGTTCTTTATTAATAGAAATTATCTATGTCCGCATTTCTCTGGTCGCTATGGACTGGATAAGAAAACAGGATAAAGTATTAAAAGCATTGGAATGGGTAACACTGATAATTGTAGTGGGATTGGCAGTGGCCAGTTTTTATTCAGCCCTGCATCCTAAAGTAGAAAAGAATTTTGTATTGGACAATCCGTTACCAAAGTTTGTTCTTGGAATGTTGATGTGTGCTGTTAACCCGGTTCAGATACCATTCTGGTTTGGATGGAGCACTGTTTTATTCACTAAAAAGGTATTGCTACCAAGAAACGATCATTACAATTCTTATATAATTGGAATTGGCATCGGCACTTTTATTGGCAATTGTATTTTTATTTTCGGCGGGTTATTGATTGCAAATAAGATCAACAACAACCAGTATATTCTCAACTGGATCATCGGTGGCATCTTTGCATTAACAGCATTGATACAGGCATGGAAAATGTGGCGAAACAAAGGGGCTGTGCATAGATTAGAACACCCTGAAGAAATGACAGAAAAAATTGAAGAGCAAATGGAAAAGATCGAGGAAGGCCTTGAAAAAATAACACCTGACGACAAAGAAAAAAAAGACTAAAATCATCGCTTAGAATTGTGTAAACACCAGGCGGTCAATCTTTTCTTTTTTCCTGTTTATTTTATTCAATAGTGTTTTATAATCTGCAGATCCGTTGTAGAAATATTCTGTCAACCGCATTTGACGTTTCCGCCATTTGTATAAATAATATTGGCCCAATGGCTTGTCGAGGCCAAGAGTAAGAATAGAAAGCCACCTGGCCGGTTTGCTGTTCATTACAGTTTCTTTATACACTTTTTAAAAAGTTTCATTCAGGCATTTATTAAAAAGCACATATTTCTTTTTCAACTGTATCCATTCTGCCGCCGTGTAGCTGCCAGCTATAGCTTCTGCAAGACCTCCGTTAAGGTGTGCATTGGCACCCAATAAATAATATTGAAAAAAATGTAAGGTGGTATCGCTAAAATAAGCCCTCCAGGCCGGTAAAGCAATTTGTTCATGTCGATCGTAAGCTATGCAGGCATCAATATAGAACTGGGCAAATATGGTTTCAAAATGCCTGAGTAAACGTTGCGTTGCAGTGTCTGCACTTTCCAGCTCTTTTTCCACCAACTGAAGAAAACTAAAGTAAAGGGAACCGAAATGACGGCCAATGGAATTGCTCTGTCCGATAGAGTCAAGTTGGTAAAGTTGATAGAAGGGGTAAGATTTATTTTGGCTGTTGCCAATTGCAAACAGGATTAAAGAGAAGAATATGACGAAAAGATATCTCATACGGGCGGAAAATACTTTTCTTGTTCTTCTCAATCTACGATAAATAATTTACAGCCAGTGGCTGTAGTGCTGCGGTGTGCTTCATCATTATCGCCTACAAAATAGCACATGCCTTTACTGAGTTTCAGTATACGGCCGTCTTCCAGTTCAGAATCCATTTCTCCTTCAAGGCAAAGGATAATATGGCCTTTGCTGCACCAATGGTCAGCTTTATAACCGGGAGAATATTCTACCATCCGCACCCGGATATCATTTACTTTTTGCACTTGCCAGTAAGCCATACCGGTTTCACCTTTGTGTTCTTCTATAGGAACGGAAGACCAGTTGAGAGTTTGGAAGGGGAAGGAATCAAGTTTCATCTTTTAATATATTGGTTATTTCATTTCTTCCACCCACTTATCTCTTTCATCCGGACTAAACTTCCACGGAGCAAAATTATTCTCTACATTACTAAACATGCCAGCCCACTCTTGTGGAGAATTACTTTCTTCCATCACCAGATAACGGCGCAGTTCAAGAATAATATCAAGAGGACTGATGCTGACAGGACATTCCTGCACACAGGCATTACAAGTGGTGCAGGCACGGAGTTCTTCTACCAAAATATAATCATGCAGCAGGCTTTTGCCATCGTCTTTATATTCTCCATTCTTGTTGATGTTTTTCCCCACTTCTTCCATCCTGTCACGGGTATCCATCATTATTTTTCTTGGAGAAAGCAGTTTGCCGGTTTGAGTGGCAGGGCAGGCCGCCGAACATCGGCCACACTCGGTGCAACTATAAGCATCCATTAAATTCTTCCAACTGAGGTCGGTAATATCTTTAGCACCGAATTTTTGCGGCGTAGCTTGTTCACCCGCAGGAATCAATTCGGGCTGCATAGCATACAATACTTCTTTTTGTATGGATTCCATATTCTCCATCTTTCCCATCGGTTCCAGCGGGGCATAGTACGCATTGGGAAATGCCAGTACAATATGCAAATGCTTGGAGTAGGGGAGATAGTTGAGGAAAGCAAAGATACCAACTATGTGCAGCCACCAACAACCCCTTTCAAGTATTTGCAATCCGTCATTTCCTAGTCCATTTAAAACAGGATGCAGATATTGTGATAAAATAAAGTTACCTGTTGGATGTGCCGCATAATGTTCAACACCTCTTACTTGTAATAAAGTATCACTGGCATTCAGAAAAAGAAACAACGACATTAAAACAACTTCGATGATAAGTATATAGTTGGCATCGCTTCTTGGCCAGCCGTCGAGGTCTTTGCTTACAAATCGGTTTAGTTTAATTATGTTTCTGCGGATGAGGAAAATGATAACTGCTACCAGTACAAGCAGTGCCAGCACCTCAAAACTATTGATCAGAAAAGTATAGAAACCACCCAGTACCGGGGCAAACATGCGGTGAGTGCCAAAAATTCCATCCAGTATAATCTCCAGCACTTCAATATTGATGATGATAAAACCAGCGTAAACAAAAAAGTGCATTACAGCTACGGTAGGATTGCGGAACATTTTCTTTTGCCCAAATGCTAAGAGGAATAAATTTTTCCATCGCTGTGGTTTGTTATCGCTGATGTCTTCGTCCCGGCCCAATTTTATATTGCGGCTGATTTCTTTTACTTTTTTAGTAAAAAACCAGACGGAGACAGCACTTATAAGAATAAACAGGATTTGTTGGAGAAGTTGCATAGTGGCTGATTACGACCGCTAATTTACGGCACAGTCGCCACGAATTACACTAATACCACGAATAAATACAATTTAATTAAAAACAGACGGGGTGAAATTTGCCCGGATAAACAGGATCAGAAATAAGTAACTTAATTAGTGAAATTAGTGCTATTCGTGGCTAAAAATAAATAGCATGCACCTTCAATTTTCCATTGGAAAGCTCAAGAGCAGGTGCCGGAAATTTAAAAGCACTTAAAAAAGTAAGGAAAAATTTCAGGGCTTTGGTTTTCGTTTTTATTTGGCTGAGATCAATATCTGGTGCTAAATACCATTGCCGGTATCTTTTTATATCAGTCCGGTTAAATATGATATTGCCATTCTCATCTTCCGCCACATTTTTGGTGCCGCCAAATAATCCCTCCGCTCCATAGCCAACCGATAAAGACAACCAGGGAGGCAGATTTGATGTTGGAAAAAATGATTTCAGGTTGGCACTGGCCCAGTAAGTTTGGCCGTTATAATCTTTTATAAAACGTTGTGTGGTGGAGGTGCCAAAGAGTTTATCGGTGCGGTTGTTTAACTCTGCATCGTTATAGAATTTATTATGGAAAGAAAATTTGAATTTAATACGTTGTTC
>JAJAZO010000321.1 GCA_026785745.1 Chitinophagaceae bacterium
GCCCATAGCCATCGGCAATGCTGCCAATAAGCCCATAGGTATTATAAAGAAACCCTGCCGAAAGACCACCCATCATACCCAATAACTGGTCTTCCCTTTCTTCACAGGTTTGTGAGATAGCTCTGTATGAAATAATCAATACCACCAATGCTAAGATGATTTTTTTCATGTGTTTATTTTTGTATTAAGTAGTCACATTTAATTCGCTGCTAATAAACATTACTGTTTGGTAAGCTTTATTTATGGCTCATTTCATGGTATCTTTTTTACAAATTACAATGATTTTCTAAAAAACAGCGAAGCAAAAAACCACCCCTTACAGGATGGCTTTACTTCCTGGCCATATTTCAAACCTTATTGTCAGTTAATATCTTTTCCATCTTTCAACTTGTCAATCATATTTTGCACACCTGCTTTTTGTTGCGTTGGTGCAAGCGGTAATGCCAGGTTAGCATACTTGAGTGCATTTTTATAATCTCCGGTGGCCGAGTAGCCTCTCGCCATACCCATTAGCGTAGTAAATTCAGTAGGATATTTTTCAAAGTTTGTTTTGAAAACATCAAACGCCATTTTACTCAGCTTCATACCCAGCAGTTGTCTTGCATACTGGTGCACATCGTTCATACTTCCATATGGTAAAGCTTTTTGCATAACGGCGGCGGCTTCTGCACCTTTTCCCAATTTTTGCAACACTTGTGCTTTGGTACTCCATGCCTGGAAACTTTTTTCACCGCCAAAACCACCGTTGGTAGCAGAGTCTGTCCATAGTAAAGCTTCCTCCAGGTTGGTGTTATGCTGCACACACCATTGCGCCGCCTGATCCCAGCTTTGCCATATAAATCCGTTTTCAGTTCTTAGCTCACGGCGAAATGATTCAAGTTGTTCTTTCACATAATCTACCTCTATCTTAAAAGGGATGGATAATTTTTCCCACTGTAATGCTATGACAGCAGAGTTTTCTGTTTCATTCAAAGACTCATATTTAAGCCACTCCACATTCTTATCCAACGCCTGTGGTCTCACTTTTACCCTTAGGGCATCTTCTTTTTCACTGTAGTAATAACTACCCCAGGAGGTACTGTTTTTGGAAAATATAAGAGTGCATTCATCTGGTCCGTAAGCAATAAAAAAACCATATTTACCTGCTGACAGCGATTGTCCTTCAATTTTTTACATCGGTTGAAAATTTAAAGGTTGTGTTTTCATTTGCTCCGGCTCTCCATGGTGCTGCTTTGGACGAACCAAACTGCTGGTCAATAAAACCAGCATATACTAATTGCCCCCATATCTTTCCTTCACGGCCTTTTACACCGGGACGGTCGTAAGTTATTGTCACATCGGTTAGGCCAATGCGTTCACTCACCGAAGCTTTTTTATTTCCACCACTTGGAGAAAACGTCAGAGGAATTTGTGCAAAACAAGAAACAGTGAATGCAACGGTCAAAAGATATAGAATCATCTTTTTCATGTGTGTTAATTTTAGTACAGCCAAGCTACCTAAGAAAAAACAACCTGCCCCGGTTATTATTACGAGTGAGGAATGTGCCGGATGAAATGCTACAGGCAGGGATATAAGGCAGTTGAGTAACCAGAAAACCGCCGAATAAGATTAATACTGTAATTTAGAAGTACAAATAACCTCCTAAAATTCATGTATGAAAATTCTTCTTGCCCTCACCCTTATTTTACTATCTCTTCAATCGCCTGCCCAAATTTTAAAAAGGGTAAAAGACAAAGTTGTCAGTAAAGCAAAAGGTGAAGTGAACGATGCCAAGTACGATGCTAAAATGAAAGCCCGGAACAGTGTAAGAAATGAAATGAATGGCATACAGGCGGAATTTGATTCCACCGATATTGACTATGCAATACTGCTTAGTGATAATTCTGGTTTGTTTGGTGGGCAGGGCCGTGGTGAGTTTGGTGCAAAGTTTTTAAAATTGGGAGGCATAGCCCGGTCATTATACAGGAATGTTGATATTGATGATGATGAAACAGCTACCGTTAACTTGCAAATGGGCCAATCAGCTTATGCTATGGGCCGTTATGTGTTTGCGGAAAAAAGATTAAAGGCTGCACAATTTTTCTTTGAAAAATCTTCACAGACCAGCGAGATAAGTTATATGAAGACGATTGCCAGCGAAGGATTGCTGTTTACTACAACAGGCCGTTTTGCACAAGCAGAAAAATTTACCCAAAAAGCCTTGGAGCTACGGGAGTCAAAACTGGGAAAAACAAATATGGCCGTAGCTGCATCATTAAACAATTATGCGGTGCTTCATTACAATCTCGGCCAGTATAATGAATCGGAAAAAGAATTTTCAACTGCACTTTCAATAATAAGAGGTAACAAACTAGAGGAAGCGATGCCCTATGCCATTGTCCTGAACAATCAGGCAATTCTGTTTCAATCAATAGGACGTTATGAAGCTGCAGTGAAGTTGTTACAAGAAGCATTACAGATTGCAGGCAAAGTAGAAGTAAGCAAAGCCAGAAATCATTTAAAATTCTTTTCTAACCTAGCCTTGTTGTTTCAGCAGATGGAAAAATATGCAGAGGCTGAAAAAAATTACCAGGGTTTAGAAAGCAGGATTGAAAAGGGAAAACCGGAGTTTGCCAATTTGTTGAATAATGTAGCCATCCTTGCTATGCTGATGAAACGGGAAGACAGGGTGGAGGATATGCTGAAGCGGTCGGCTGAAATTTACAAAACCAGTCTTACAGAGAACAGCCCGGCTTATGCAAAAGTTATCAGCGACCTTGGCAATTATTACCGCTACAAAGAACGTTATACTGAAGCAGAACCGCTGCTGCAAAAAGTATTACAGGTACGGGAACTTGCATTGGGTACTACACATCCACTGTATGTACAATCACAGGAGGATATGGCGATATTGTATTGGAAGAAAAAAGATTTGACGAAAGCCTATCCATTATATCATGATGCAATGGAGGAAACCCTGGACTTCATCAACAAGTATTTTCCGCCGATGAGTGAAGCGGAGAAAACAAAATATTGGGATATGCTGTCACCAAGGTTTCAGTGATTTTACAATTTTGCCGTAGAAGCAAGTACAGTCAATAAAGACATCATTCTTGATTTGTTTGAATATCGGGCTGCTACCAAAGGGTTGCTACTGAGTTCTACGAGAAAAATAAGCGAAGCCATCCTTTCAAGTGGTAATGATCAGTTAATAAGAGACTATACTGACTGGATAGACCATAAGGAACAACTGACAGCGTTGTATGCTTATTCAAAAGAAGATTTGAAAGAGCAGGCGGTTAATCTTGATTCATTAGAATCAAACGTAAACCGGATGGAGAAGAAGTTGTCAGAAAATTCAAAGGAGTTTGCCAATTTCTATTTTACAGGTAAAACAAAAGTGTCCGAGGTGCAAAAAGAGCTGAAGGCTGATGAAGCACTGATAGAAATTATCCGACTCAGGAATTTTGACCAGGTTTTTACAGATGGTTGCCGTTATTTGGGTCTTGTTATTTCTAAAACCAATCCACAACCAAAAGTTATTTTACTGGAGAATGGAAATGAACTGGAGAACAAGTATTCAAAAACTTACCGCCTGTCCATCAAGAATAAACTGAATGACGAACAATCCTATGCACAATACTGGGCACCGTTTGAAACTGAAGTAAAAGGGAAAAAGAAAATATTTGTATCACTGGATGGTGTGTACAACCAGTTAAATCTCTACACATTAAAAAAAGCCGGTGCTGATTACCTTATCAACCAGTGTGATATTATTTTAATAGGCAATCCCCGTGACCTTGTTACTAATAGCAGCAAAGGCAACGGAACTCCCGGCAAAAAAGCTACATTGATCGGCTTTCCCGATTATGGTAAAGGCGTTATTGTGCAGTTACCAGGCACCAAACTGGAAGTGAGTGGTATCAACAAAGTATTAAAGTCATCTGGCTACCAAGTGTCGGAACTTATACAACAGGATGCTACTGAAACCAACCTGAAATTGGCAAAAGAAGTTTCTATTCTGCATATTGCTACCCACGGGTATTTTTTGAAGGATGTGGAGAAATCAAGCTGGCCTATTGGTGTGCATGCAGATAATGCAAAAGATAATGTATTGCTTCGTTCAGGTTTGATGCTGACTGGTGCATCAGAAGCAGATAAATCAAAAGCAGGTTTAGACAGCAGCAATAATGGTATCATCACTTCGTATGAAGCGATGAACCTTGATTTAAAGGGAACCAACCTGGTTGTGCTTAGTGCCTGCGAAACCGGCTTGGGTGAAATAAAAGCCGGGGAGGGTGTGTATGGATTGCAAAGAGCTTTTTTAGTGGCCGGTGCCGAAGCTATTGTGATGAGCCTCTGGAAAGTGGATGATGGAGCAACCCAGCAACTGATGAATAATTTTTATACAAACATGATGAAAACCGGTGAGAAGCAAAAAGCATTTAAGCAGGCGCAGCAGCAATTAATGACAAAATTTAAAGAGCCGTACTTCTGGGGTGCTTTTGTAATGATGGAGAATTAGCGGAATTAACAGTTAATAATTAATAATGACTGCCGACACAATAGCCGGAGAATATTATTTAACAGGGCTTCGGGAAATGGCATCCGGTTTTTTATTCAGACCGGATGGCAGCTTTCAGTTCTTTTTTACCTATGGTGCAATGGACAGGTTTGGTTCAGGTAAGTGGGCGCAGAGCAACGGTCAATTAATTCTTAGCAGCCGCACTAAACCACTTTACGATTTTGCACTCGTAGAAAGCAACACCCAGCCACACGACTTTATCAATATAAAAATGGACGCTGCCAACCCGGCATTGCTTCGCCATGTGTTTTGCAGTTTGCAGACTGGTGTAGAGGGAACCTGGAAACAAATGAGCCAGTATGGCGATGTGCAATTTCCCAAGCAGCAGGTAGAAACCATTTCTTTGATACTGGAGTTTTGCCCTGAACGGTTTTCTACCATCCCTATCACCCAACAGGAACACAATGAATTTACTTTTCGATTTGAACCAACGATAATGGAGGTCTTCTTCGAAAATTTTTCCCTGCAGGTTAAGCCGGATGGATTATCCGGTAACCATCCGTTGATGGAAGGTGATGTTTTTAGTTATGCAAAGCAGTAATCTTGTTATTGGTAGTCTCTCAGTTTGTAAAAGCTTGGAACCACATAGACAGATAGAACACAGTAGAAATACACACAACTTGTCCCGCCTTAGGCGTGGATGGCTTCGGGTTAACCTATGTAAAAACCTATGTTTCTTATGTGACTATGTGGTTCAAATTCATTTTAACTAAGTCAATATTAAAACTGATCAACTACTTTGTTATTTGCAACCCGACAATTCAAATTCATAATCCGTATGGGCCCATTTATTGGTGTCATAGTTTTTGGCATTGAAGACAATGATAAGTTTTTCTTTGCCCGATTTATTAATAGTCCAGGGTTTATCGGTCCATTCTGAGGCGGCACCCATTACAGGGGGCTTGCCAACAAACTTAACAGTAAGTTTATCACCGGTAACCGTTCCGGTAAATTTTGCGGCTTCTTTTTTATCAGTTTCAAGGTCCTGATTTACAATACTGCCGGTTACATCTGCACCTGCAGAATAGTTGATAGTAATAACAGTAGAATATTTCAAGCCATCGTTGCGATAGCATTTTTGTTCAGCACTTTGCATGGCAGTATCCGGCGGATTATCAGCAGGTGGCGGGGTAGTAGTAGCTACAGTCGTATCAGCCGGTTTTTCTTTTTCGTCTTTTTCTTTTTTAGAATTGTTGCAGGAAATGATGCATAAAGCAAGGCTTGCAGTCAGGAAGGTTTTGAGGTTTGATGGAGATTGCATGATGGTTAACTTTTAAAGGTGTGTCTTTTAATACCTGAACTAAGGTAATAAGCATTATGTATGCAACGATTAATTATGCGTATAAAATAATTTTTTTTATTGAAAGTGCAATAAAAATGATTGGACGAAGCCTTCCGGGTGTGTGATTACAAAAGTTGCCTTTTATACAACTGCACCGCATTCTCAAATCCTAAATAAATAGCATCGCAAATAAGAGCATGCCCTATAC
>JAJAZO010000322.1 GCA_026785745.1 Chitinophagaceae bacterium
GACTGAAATCCGCGGCTTGGAATTACTTCCCGGCTTATCACCTGGTTACCCTGGTAAACTTTAACCTGACTGCCAACGGCCATTGTATTCTTTTCATTTCCCTTTAGCAGGATAGCTATATAATTGTTACTGTCTTTTTGCTGTTCCTGAGTATTATTGCGATAAATAAATGCTTTTTGATTTACATTATTTACAATCAAATCAAGGTCGCCATCATTGTCCAAATCGCCATAGGCGGCGCCGTTTGAAAAAGAAGGCGTTGCAAAACCCCAGTTGTTTCCTTCATCGGCAAACTTCAGGTTTCCTTTATTGTGAAAGAATTTATTCGGAATGGGCCTGGAGGGCATTTTATTTACTATCTCATCAAACTTTTCCTTTTCTCCTGTCAATGCCATCTTTTGCATCACATCATTGGCAAAAAAATCAATAAAATCCTGGTCGGTTACATCATTCAAAATGCCATTGCACACATAGATGTCGGAGAAGCCGTCATTATCGGCATCAAATATCAATCCGCCCCAACTCCAGTCAGATGCCGCCACGCCGCTGTAAAATCCGGTTTCCATGAATTTTCCATTCCCATCGTTTACCTGTAAAGTATTTTGGGTGTATTGATTATAGAAACCAGTTTTCTGTTTCAGGCGGAGAATATCTATACTTTCATAAGAGGTAGTGGTTTTTAACCGGTAGTCGTTATCGGGCAACATATCTGTGGTGAAAATATCAGGGTATCCATCATTATTAATATCCGCCATGTCAGCCCCCATAGAAGAAAGGCTTACATGCTGCACCATTTGTTCCAGTTCATCTTTAAAAGTGCCGTTTCGCTGGTTGATGTAGAAGTAATCTCTTTCAAAAAAATCATTGGATACATATACATCCGGGTAATGGTCGCCATTTACATCCCCAACGGTAACGCCAAGACCAAAGCTGATAAGGCTTCCATAAATGCCTGCTTCCTTACTTACGTCAATAAACTTTCCGCCATCATTCCGGTATAAATGATCACCACCACCTTTTAAAAAATCTGCCACGGGCCAGTCCGCAGCTCTTACTTCTCTTTTATTGGCATAGTTCAATGTATTGACCGGGATGAAGCTGTTATTGATGATAAAGCAATCAAGATCACCATCAAGATCGTAATCAAAAAATGCGGCATGAGTAGTGTACCCGCCTTCATTTGTTAAGCCATATTCAGCCGCCTTATCCGTAAATGTCAAATCATGGTTATTGATAAAAAGCTGACATTTCGGTTTTTTGCCATCAATATAGCCTGCATTGCACACATAAATATCTAACCAGCCATCATAATTAATATCCACTAATACAACACCGGTACTCCAGTCTTTTTTTTCAATAAACCCTGCTTTCACAGAAATATCATCAAACCGCCAGTTCCCTTTATTCAGATAGAGTTTATTGCTGCCCATATTAGCGGTAAAAAAAACATCTGCTAATCCGTCGTTGTTAATATCTCCTATGGCAGCACCACCTCCATTATAAAAATTACGATAGCTGAAAATATTAAAGTCAGACGTGTTTTGAATAGTGTTCGAAAACTCAATCCCTGTCTTTTCCTGTAAAGTAAAAAGTGTTGAGTTTGTTTTGCTGTTGCGGCAGGCAGCAAACAATAACATAAGAATAAACAAACAAGGCCAGTTGCTCTTTATGGTAGTTTTCATTTTTTGCTTTGAAGAACAATATTCAAATCTATTGCATTTGTATCAGCCGGGTCATTTCTTTGTCTTTTTAAATAAGGTTCAGGATTACCTGAAAAACGAAAAAAAGCCATTTGACAATGGCTTTTTTAATTGCTAAATCACTAACTGCTTGTTCTATAAAAAATTAATATCCTGGATTTTGAGTAAGATTTGGATTGATAGTGAGCTGCTGGTTAGGAATAGGGAATATCAATCTCTCAGCTGTTGTTGCTGCTTTTAGTTGTCTTGCATTCAGGAATGTTCCAAAACGAATCATATCATTTCTTCTCCAGCCTTCCCAGTACAGCTCAAACCCTCTTTCTTTATACACTGCAGCCAGATCAACTGTACCTAATGCAGCTAATCCTCTTGAAGAGTGTGTGCGGATATTATTTACGATTGCTGCCGAAGTTGCACCGTAGGCACCTGGTCCTGGTGTAGCAGTACCTCCACGAAGGATAGCTTCGGCTTTCATCAATAAAATATCAGCCAGACGGAAAATGACCATATCATTATTTGCAGGGAATTGACTTACCTGATCCTGTACATACTTTACTACACGGACACCGGTTATTTCAAGGTTGTTTCCCGTTTCTTTTAATGCTACTGCTTTAGTGAATGAAAGGGGATTCCCTTTTCTGTCAAGGAGATTTGCACCTGCTGCACTTTTTTGCTGACCAAATAACAGACCTACTCTCATTCCTGTTACATTGGTAAAGCCAGGATAATAACCAAAATCGCCAGGGCCGGTATTACCACCGCCTCTTCTTTTATCATTGGCAGCAAAAGCATCATAGAAATCACCCAGGGTTGTAAATCCATTCCAGCCACTTGGAGTTTGATTGTAATGCGTGCCGCAATGATACTGGAACATAGCACCATTGCCACCGGTGCCGGATGCATTATCATTTTTTAAAGTATACACCAGTTCTTTTCCGATAACATCATTATTCGGGGTAAAATTGTCAAAGAAATTGGGTGTAAACCCACCCGGGTAAGCTGGAAAATCTGCTAATATCTGATCAGCTAATGAAATAACCTGGTTCATATCGGCGGGAGAAAAAGTAGGTGTAGCACGGTTTGCATAAACCCCTTTATTAAGGTAAAGTTTCATCAATAATGCTCTTGCTGCATTTTTAGAAGCAATTCCAATTCCGTTACCTGCAGGAAGACCCGGTATAGCAGCATTTAATTCTGAAATGATATAATCAGCAGCCGCTGTTCCTTTTTTAACCTCAGGAAGAGTTTTGGTTAAATCACCTGTTGAAGTGGCACGGAAAGGAACCTGGTCCCAACCATCCAGTACACACCACATAACTAATGCCCGGATAAATTTTGCTTCACCAGCTTGCTGTGCAGTAGGGCTATTGTCCAAAACTGTAGTAGCTGCAAATTGCGATTGCGCAAGATCACGGTAAGTATCTGTTAAAAATCCATGATCCGCATTCCATCTGTGGTTATGATATACCCTCCAAATACCATTATCATCCCAGTCACCCCCTCTTGTAGGACCCACCGCTTCATCAGTTGTATGTTCAGAAGCTGCCCACCAACGGTCTTGATTCTGAAATGGACCATTTAAAGATCTATAAGCATTCTTAAGAAGGGCTGCAGAATTGCCCCCGCCGCCAATACCACCACCACCTTGGGTGGTTTCACTATTGAATTTTTCCTCAAGCTTAGTACAAGCTCCCAGAAAAATAACAGCTGAAGCGACTATAATTAATTTATTGTATTTCATAAATAACAAGTTTTAATTTTTACAATGAGAAGTTTATACTAAACTGGAACCTTCTTGAACTCGGGAATGGAATATACTCAATCCCCACAGAAGGAATTCCACCAATATTCTTATCGACATTTACCTCCGGATCGAAGCCTGTATAGTCAGTGATTACAAACAAATTCTGAGCAGTAATGGCTACGGTTGCGTTTTTAATGAATTTTGAGATATTTCCGATAGAATAACCGATTCTGGCATTCTGACATTTCAGGAAGTTTCCTTTCTCAAGGAACCTTGTTGAAGAGGTAATCGGGTTAGATAAATCTTCTCTTACATCACTGTTGATAAAAGGTGCGTAAACATTCCTTGTTCCAAGGTTTGTAATAGGTATAACGTTCATCGCTGTTTCGTTAAAAATATGATGACCAAACGCCCCATTTAAATTCATGTTAAAAGACCATTTCTTATAATTCACTTCTGTGTTTATGCCCAATAACATATTTGGATTGGGATCTTCACCATAGAACGATTCATCACCATCATTTGTATAATTAGCTTGCCCCGTAGTTTTATTAATGCCCAGATATTCTCTCAAATAGAATACATTGAGCGGATAACCTGAAGCTAATTTCTGAACAAAAGCACCGGAGCTTCCTTGTCCACTCAGACCACCAGTGTTATAAGTACCACTCAGGCCTTCCAGCATATTTTTAAGCCAGGTGGCATTTACACCAAAATCCCAGGTTAAATCTTTTTGCTTGATAATATTTGCATTTATAGAAAGTTCAACGCCTTTGTTATTAATTGTAGCAGGCAGATTCTTCCATATTTTAGCTGAAGAAGCACCGGGAACAGGGAAATCCAGTTCAAACAACACATCTTCTGTTTCCCTGTTAAAATAATCTGCAGTTACATTAATTCTGCCTTTCCATAAAGTAAAGTCAACTCCTGCGTTGAGTGTAGTTGAAGTTTCCCATTTCAGATCAGGGTTACCTACATTCTGCTGGGCAATCGAACCAGGGCCAGAAACACCAAATCTGGTTTGTGAAGCTCCTGAAGGGAATTCCTGGTTACCGGTTTTACCATAGCCGAATCTTATTTTCAAATTATTCACTGCATTCACATTTTGCATAAAGCTTTCATTACTTACATTCCATGCAGCAGAGAAAGAAGGGAAAGTTGCATATTTGTTATTTGCACCAAATTTGGTTGAACCGTCTCTTCTTACAGTGGCGGTTAACAAATACTTATTTTTAAAATTCACATTAGCTCTGGCGAAAGTTGATTGCAGTTCATTAGTGGGTGATTCATAATGCGAGATATTGCGGCTTGAATTTGTGGAATATCCAAACATGTTATAATAAGGAATGCCTATATCAGCAAAATCCTGTCCTGTAATACTTGAGTTGGAATTTTCAAAGTTCAGGTATTCATATCCAACAACAGCATTCAGATTAAAATTAGAATTGATTTGCTTGTTATAGCTTAAGGTATGGGTAAATTGTTCTACGAGTAATTTTGATTCTGAAGAACTTGCCCAACCTCTGTTTCTAATATCGTTAATGTTAAGAAGCTGGCGGCCAATCATTGCGGTACGTCTGCCTTCACTTTGATTGCGGCCATACTGGAATTTGTATTCCAAATCCTTTGTAATCTTATAATATGGAGCCAGGTAACCCCAGATTTGTGAAACATTTACATTATCATCATACATTTCGAGCATCCAGAGAGGATTTACTGATGAAGCACCAAACTGTGGCTCAATCCAGAAAGTACCATCGGCCTTTTTGAAAGGATGAGTTGGGTTCCATTGTAATGCCTGGCCAATTAAACTTCCCTGGAAACCGGCGTTATTGGTGATCGGAACTAATTCTTCCGTTAACTGGGCCGTATTAATATTAATATCTATTCCCAATTTTTTACTTTCAAGAAATTTGAAGTTCCCGGTATAACCAATTGTATATTTTTTCAACTGAGACTCTTTAACGATACCTTTCTCATTCAGGAAGCTTATGGATACTCTCTGACGGGCATTTTCATTTCCGCCACTTAATGCAACGTTAACATTTTGAGTTGCACCAGAACGGAGGATGGCATCCAATGCATCTACATTAGCTCCATAGTTTCCTGTGGATACCGCTGTAGTAGAAACCGTAGCTGGAAGATTATATTTTTTTAATGCATCCACATATTCCGGTCCATCAAGTATTGGAATTTGGTTTGCAATTTTGGAGATACCTGTAGAATATCCCACTTCAATTGTTGTAGCACCTGCTTTACCTTTTTTAGTGGTAATAAGAATTACACCATTTGCGCCCCTTGAACCATAGATAGCTGCAGCAGATGCATCTTTCAATACATCAATGCTTTCAATGTCATTGGGGTTGATAAAATTTAGCGGATTTGAGCCCGGAGCACTTCCAAAACCAGGAGATCCAAGACCCGGACGACCTGATCCGCCTTCCAGCGGAACTCCGTCAACAACTACCAAGGGGTTGTTTCCGGAACGAACAGAACTTGTGCCCCGAATACGGATAGAGGAACCAGCCCCTGGCTGGCCATTGTTGCTTGTGATCTGTAAGCCAGCAACTTTACCCTGAATCAACTGATCGGGTGAAGTATTGACACCTTTGTTAAAATCTTTTGCCTTTACTGAAGTAATTGAACCCGTCAAATCTCTTTTTCTGGAGGTTCCATATCCTGTTACAACCACTTCATTCAAATTGGAACCGAATGTGGCTACAAAAGAAATATCTACAGAGGACTTGCCTGCTATAGAAACCTCCTGTGCATCATAGCCAATTGAAGTGATAACAAGTGTGGTAACATTTGAGCCTACATTAATACTAAATGTACCATCGGCTTTAGTAGAGGTTCCTGTTCGGGAGCCTTTTGGCTGAACAGAAGCACCCACTACCGGAGAGCCATCTTTTGAATCCGTTATTTTTCCGGTAATTACCCTGTCCTGAGATAAGGCAAGTGCAAAAGACAGAATTGAGGCACACAGAAGGGCAGCCTTCTTGAGTAGTCTACTAAGCATAAGCAGTCGTTTTTAAAAGTTATAATGAGAAAAGTACCGAACCGAAATTTAATTTATATCAATAAGTCTTTCTAAATATCTGTTATTTTCAACACCTGATATGCTTGCATAACTAATAGTTACATCCTTATTTTTATGCAGTTCTAAAATGATCATGGTCAAAATCTTTCCACTGAATATTTTAAACAAAAAAATATCAAATAAATGGCAGGCTTGCAGGAGAAGGTTAGTGCTGTGTCAAATGTACATTAACATATTGATGAATAACGTGGCTATCAATGTGACAAATGACAAAATAGGCAATTAATCCATCGAAATCGTTTGCGGTACCATTTGCGGAAATGTTTTCTGTTAAAAAATTAAATCTTAGTTTTAAAGATGAACTACCGGTCAACCCTGAAAAACATTTCGGAAAAGCTAAATATCAGTATTTCTACTGTTTCCCGTGCTTTGAAAAATCATCCCGACATTTCAGAATCTACCAAACGAAAAGTAAAAGACCTGGCGGTGCTGATGGAGTATGAACCCAATACTTACGCTGTAAATCTGCGCACCAATGTGAGCAAAGTGTTTGGGTTAATTGTACCTGCTATTTCCAATTTATTTTACGAGTCCTTTATTGCTGCGGTAGAAGAAGATGCCCGGCAACTTGGTTATTCGCTGATGATACTTCAATCTGGTAATGACCCCGTTACTGAAATTGAAAATCTGAAATTATGTAAACAGACCCGTGTAGCCGGTATTTTTATTTGTGTGGCCACCCATGCTGCACATACTGAAACCTACCTGAAATATATAGAAGCTGGAATGCCATTAGTGTTTTTTGATAATGTGCCAGATATCGATTCCTGCAATAAAGTGTGTCCCGCTGATGAAGAAGCAGCTACAATATCAGCCGCTACCATTATTAAATATAAAAAGAAAAAAGTGCTTGGCATATTTGGCAACCCCGAGTTATCTATCAGCAGAAAAAGAATGGAGGCGTTCCGTAAAACATTTGCCGCCGATGCGCCCAAAACACAACTGGAAATACAACATGCAGATTCATCGCAGCAGGCAAAGGAAATTGTACAAACTTATTTTAGCTCTAAGAAAGCAGATCATATTTTTTGTATGAGTGATGAAATACTGATGGGAGTAATGCAGGCCACCTATAAACTTGGGCTAACCATTCCAACCGATGTTTCTATTCTGGCAATCAGCAACGGATTTCTTCCGGCACTTTTTAACCCGGCTATTACTTATGTTGAAACGAGTGGTTATAAACTGGGAAAGCTGGCAATGAGAAGCATGTCGGATCATTTAAACGGGCAAACGTTTACAAAAGTAATTATTCTACCGTCGTTGCTTATTGAAGGTGCTTCTATGCAATAGTCTTCAGATCCTTGCCGTCAATGGATTATTTCTCTTGTGTTCTGCTTTTAGTCTATAAAGCTTGCCCGGCCTGTGGGGCACATCATTTTCCATTTCATCCATATCTACCAGCCAATCTTTAATCGAGATTTTTTTTCTGAAATTGCGGCGGTCCAATTCCACTCCAAGGATTGCTTCATAAAGTTCCTGTAATTCACGGAGGGAGAATTTTTCCGGTAACAGGTTAAACACAACGGGTGTTTCCATCACCTGCTCTTGCAAACGTTTTAAACAGGTATCAAGTATAAGTTTATGGTCAAACGCCAGCTTCCTGATAGTATTAACAGGATGCCAGTTAAGTTGGTTATGGTTAAGTTGCAGTTTGTGATTTTTAATATCAATAAGAGAATAATAGGCAATGGTGATTACACGGCCTGAGGGGTGCCGGTTGATGCTGCCAAAAGCCTGTACCTGCTCCAGGTACACATCATCCAACTCTGTTCTTTCTTTCAGTATCCGGTAGGAGGCTGTTTCCAAATCCTCATCCGGTCTTATTAAATCACCAAGCAATGAATGAAGGCCGGCAAATTCCTCCAAGTCCGATTTTATGAGTAAAACTTTTAATTCTTTTTCATCATATCCAAAAATTACACAGTCAACTGATATGGCTATATTAAAATAATCAAGATGGCTTATCTTTTCTATCTCGGCGGTCTTCAACCGCAACTCTTTTTCTGTCATGGTCAGGTAGCTTTTGAAATTATTGAATCACCAGCTTTACCGGTGTTGCTTTGTTAGCAGACTGTATACTTAGTAAATAAGTCCCGGCGGGCAAATTATTGATTTTATCAGAAAGTGGCATCCTATGTTTTCCACGAGGCAGATTTCCTGAAAATATAGTGGCTACTTTTTGCCCAAGGTTATTCAACAGGTCCACCTGTAGTTTTCCGGTTTGTGGTATATCAATATCAAGAACTGAGCTTGATTGTGCAGGGTTAGGATAAACTGCTGCCAGCAATTGATTGCCGGGAGTGTTATTATTAGTAACAGGTGTTGTTACTGCATTAACCAGGTTTCTGTTTAAGTACACATGAAACTCTCCGGGTTGCAGCGTCATATTTTGTGCGCCGCCCGTAGCAGTGAAAGTACTTGCATTAAGATAATCATACCAGGTACCTGCAACCGGAAAGCTGAAAGAACCTGTTTGTGCGGTTACATCGAAATTTCCTACCACACAAAGCATAGATGAATCGGTGGCACTGCGAATGGTCATTGATTTAAAAGCTCCGCTTAAACTTCGTGTAAGGTTAATATTATTGGCAATAAATACATCTTTATACCAGGGATGGAAACGAAGCTTATTCAGGCTGCTGAAAACATCATACAGTCTTTTACGTTGTATTATATTTTTATAATCCCAACGAATAGGTTTATTGCTAAGTCTGCAATCATTGCTGATACTTCCGTCAGTACAGCGGTTAATGGAAAAATCGTATCCCAGCTCTCCAAACTGCCATATCATTTTTGGCCCGGGTGCTGTAAGAAAGAATCCGGCGCAAAGTTCAACTCTTCTTAGTGCAGTATTTAAGTCTCTTACATTATGTGAGCTGTTGGATGTATTTCCAAACTGAAGATTCCTGTACATCATCCTTTCCTCATCATGGCTTTCCATATAGCCTATTAAATGAGGTTTGTTCCAACCCCTGGCAGTGTGTAAAAAAGATTCGAAGTTGGATGTTGCAACCCATCCCATGGCAGCTTCAGAGAAATTATAATTAGCATTGCCCCAAAGCATCATTCCATAATCAGATAATTCTATTTCTTCATTATTTGCTGCAAAGTGCTCCAGTATTGCATATGATCCCGGCGATTTTAATTGTGTTGTATCATAATATCTTTTCCAGATAGCAACACGGCTGGCATCATATTGTGCAAAGCAGGACTCATTTGATGTGCTGCCTCCGCAATTTGTATTTTGGGTAAACCCTTTTGAAAGGTCGAAACGGAACCCATCCAGCTTATACTCCTGTAGCCAATGCTCAATTACCCGACTGCTAAAATATCTTGTCCGCAGGCTTTCATGATTAAAATCGTTGAATACATTATAAGGATGTGTTGCCGTTACATTCAACCAGGGATAGTTAGCCGCAGGCTGGTTCGTAGCACTGTTCCAATACAAGGCGGCTAATGGATTAAGCCCTGTAGTATGATTTAATGCTATGTCCATAATAACTGCAATTCCCTGAACATGACAGGCGTCAATAAATTCTTTCAATGTATTCTTAGGGCCATAATATTTATCCGGAGCCAGGAAGTAATCAGGGTTATAGCCCCAGCTTTCGTTTCCTTCAAATTCATTGAAGGGCATTAGTTGAATGGCATTTATTCCCAATGTCTTAAAATAGCTCAATGTATCTTTTAATGTTTTCCAGTCGTGGGCTGCCAGAAAATCCCTGAGCAGCATTTCATATATCACAAGATTTCTTTTATCCGGTCTGGAAAAATTATTGATAGCCCAGCTATAACCGGGAGGATTTGTTTGCAACACACTTACAATACCGGATGTAAGCCCTGTTGGATACGGTTTTAGTGAAGGAAATGTAGACGCAGTAATAAAACCATCATTGGAAGGGTCCAAAATTTTCTCTGCATAAGGTTCGCCAACTTTTAATGAGCCATCCACCAAATATTGAAAAGCATACTCCAATCCCGGTGTTAATCCATTAATTTGCAGCCACCAGTAATTACCATCCGGCGTTTTATTCATTACATAAGCAGTTTGCTCTGCCCAGTTGCTTCCCGGAAACTCGCCGATAACAGAAACCCTTGTTTTACCCGGCGCATTCAACACCAGTGTAACTGAAGTGTTACCGGGTAAATAGTTGATACCATCCCTTACCCCAGCAGGCAATGCAGCCACATTTGGTGCAGTGGCCACAAAAAATGAAAAGGATTGAAATTTGGTTGTCGCTCCGTCTATTGCATCCACCCTGATGGTTTGACTACCGGCAGTGGTCAATGTTGGGTTTGCAGAAATAGTTGTTGCCGCAGTTGCTGATTGTATTTCTGTTCCATTCAGAAATAATTTCATAGTAGAAGGTTTGCTGGCCACAGCAGTAAGAGCAATATTATCCCCTACCTGTTTTGAAATAGGTTCCGGTATAGACGTATAAGTTGGTTGAAAGAGAGGAACGGTGAACCTGGTAGCAACAGTATTATCGTAAACAGGTATATACATATCGCTGGCATCAGCATTGCGCTGCACTGCTGTACCTGCTCCGTTGCGAAACAAAATGGCAATTTTCTGAATCGTTTCTCCAGCAGGCACTCCATAAAAAACCCTGATATTGGTGATGGTGTATTGCCATTTGTTGTTTCCGAGGTAAGTGGCTTGTGCAGCAACAGGAGTGGTGGCCCAGGTAAATTTTGAGTACCTCCAATCTGTAGTAGTGGTACTTGAACTGGTTATAACACCTGTATGCACATATACATCGCTGGTGGTGGCATAATTATTTAAGCCCTGGTTGCCTTTAGCAGCATCCATTGTTATGGTGATGTTATCATTGTCTTTAGCGAAATCGGGTGTCCAGGTAAGTAATTGTGCATGGACGGTAAACGAAACACTTACCGCAGCAAATATCAGCGTAGAAATTCTCTTCATAGCAAGCTTTTTACAAATTCAAAATCGTTTATAATAACAGATGCCCGCATCCTCTTTAAGCAAATCGGATTTCGAAGATAATAAATATGTACTTACAACACATTAATTTTTTCACTTAAGATTTCACCTGCTCCTTATTTTAAAGAGAGCCATTAACTTTACCTACTAACTATTTCAAAAATGTATTCAAAGGAAACGACAAGAGAACTGCAAAAACTTACGACTGAACTGGTTAAAAAACAATCGTCTATTTCAAAAAAAGATGTTGCACAGGTAAGGGACGTTCTTCGTTTTCATGAACATCGCTATTACATATTAAATGATCCCCTGATAGCAGACTATGAATATGACCAGCTTTTCAAGGCTTTAGAAAAAATAGAAGAAGAAACCCCTTCTTTAAAAACTGCCGACTCCCCTACCCAACGGGTAGCAAAAGGCCTGACGAAAGACTTTCCAACCGTTCAGCACCTTGTCCCTATGCTATCGTTGGACAATTCATATAACAGTGATGACCTTATTGATTTTGACAGAAAGGCAAGAGAGTTAACAGGTTTAGATAAAATAGAATATTGTGTAGAACCAAAATTTGACGGAGGAAGTATCTCCATCGTTTATGAAAATGATTTAATGGTTCTTGGTGCTACAAGAGGTGATGGTGTGGAAGGTGATGAAGTAACAATGAACATCAAACAGATTCGTTCTGTTCCTCTATCAGCAAAATTTTCTGATTACGGATTACAACAAGTAGAAATAAGAGGTGAAGTGCTTATTAATAAAAGCAATTTTGCCAAATACAATGAGCAATTAACTGAGCAGGGCCTGGCCCCGTTAGCTAATCCCAGAAATGCTGCTGCCGGAACACTTCGGATTAAAGACCCGAAGGAAGCGGCTAAAAGAAACTTAGAAGCATTTGTTTACCACGTCAGTTACTACTCATTGGCTAAAGGAAAAAAAATCCCTGTTGAGTTAACAACTCACTCCGGGTCGTTAGCATTACTTTGGGAACTTGGTTTTCGCAGTCCACAAAAAGAAAAAAAAATTTTTAAAGGAATAGATGGAGTGATAAAGTACTGTGCCGACTTTGAAACCGGCAGAGACGATTTGCCTTACGAGATTGATGGGATGGTTATAAAAGTAAATGATCTTGCCCTGCAGGATAAAATGGGCATGACATCCCACCATCCCCGCTGGGCTATTGCCTACAAGTTCAAAGCGAGACAGGGAACTACAAAATTGCTGAATGTAGAATTCCAGGTAGGAAGGACTGGTGCCATAACTCCTGTTGCTAAACTGGAACCTGTTGCAGTAGGTGGCGTTACAGTAAGCAGCATTTCAGTTCACAATGAAGAATACATCAGGGAAAAAGATTTACGTATTGGTGATGCCGTGCTGATTGAAAGAGCCGGCGATGTCATTCCACAGATTGTAAAATCTCTAACTGATGCAAGAACAGGAAAAGAAAAGAAAATCGTTTTTCCGAAAACCTGCCCCGTTTGCGATAGTAAACTATTCAAAGAGGAAGAAGAAGCCGTGTGGCGGTGTATTAATATTGAATGCCCGGCACAGGTGGTGGAACGCATCATCCATTTTGTAAGTAAAGATGCCATGGACATCCGTGGCTTTGGCGATGCTAACGTCCGCAAATTTTATGAACTGGGTTTATTAAAAGATATACCCGGTGTTTACCAATTAGATTTTAATCAGATTGCTAAACAGGAAGGCTTTAAAGAGAAATCAATTCAAAACCTGAAATCGGCTATTGAAACCTCAAGGCAACAACCACTTCACCGGTTGATCTATGCATTGGGGATTCGCTTTGTTGGCGAAACGACTGCCAAGACATTGGCACAAGCAGTTAATCATTTATTGGATTTTAAAAAAATCTCCTTAGAGGAACTACAGAATCTTGAAGATGTAGGTCCAAAAGTAGCCTGTAGTATTCATCATTTTTTCAGCAACAAGAGCAATATTGAAATACTGGAGCAGTTGGAAAAACTGGGGCTGCAATTAAAAAATCAGAAGAAACAATTATCTTCCGGCGGCAACCTGCAAGGCCAGACTTTTTTATTTACCGGCACCCTGCCCACTTTAAAAAGAAGCGAAGCCGAAGCAATAGCCGAAGAAACCGGAGGGCAAATACTCAGTGGGGTTAGTGCCAAGCTTAATTATCTTGTTGTGGGTGAGGATGCTGGCAGTAAACTGGAAAAAGCCAAGAAGATCAACACGGTGAAAATTATTTCAGAAGCTGAATTTCTGCAAATCACCGGCAAAAAATAATATTGCCCATGCCTGTAAATTATTTACCTTAGTAAAGAACATAACCTCCCGTACATCGTTATTAAGGCGGCCATCCCAACCCTGGCAATAAATAAATTTTTTATGATTAAGAAATTAGCCGGTGAAACCTGGAAACCATTGACGTTTTCCGGATGGAGGCAACTTCGCAACCGTTATGCTGTGTCCTCTTTAGGACGCATCGCAAGTTATAAACTGGATGTGCTGAAAGACGGCAAGCAACTGAGTGGTTCTTTAACTACAGGTTACCGTACACTGAACCTGCACCGTCCTGATAACAAAGGCACTTTGTACATCCACCGGGAGATGGCACATCTATTTTTGAAAAAACCTTCTCCCAAACACAAGTATGTAATTCACCGCAATCATAATAAGCTGGATAATAATATTAAAAACCTCCGATGGACCACCCTGAAACAAATGATTGATCACCAGCAAGGCAGTCCCGCAAAGATTGCTTACAAAGAAAAGCAGGCTAACAGAACAGAGGGATTAAAACTTACGGCCACACAGGTAAAAAAAATAAAAACTATCCTCAACAACAAAAACCGCAATATCACTATTAAGCAATTAGCCAAAAACTACGCCGTTAGTGAGATGACCATGTACCGTATCAAAAGTGGAGAGAATTGGGGAAGGATATAATACCCCCTGTCCCCGCCAGCCGGCGGGGAACTTAGATACAATATTTCTCTATACATTGAACATGGTTTAAATTTGAAAAAAATAAATCATGCTTCAGATTTCCACAATTAAATTCCTGAAAGATTTAAAAAAGAACAACAACAGGCCCTGGTTTGAAAAGAACAGGAAAGTATATGAAGATGCGAAAGCTGATTTTGCCACTTTTATCCAAACCGTTATTGATAAGCATAGCAAAAACGACTCGACCATTAAGGAACAATTAGCAAAAAATTGTTTGTTCAGGATTAACCGTGACGTTCGTTTTTCAAAAGACAAGTCTCCTTATAAAAGTAATATGGGAGCCAGTATAAACCGGAATGGAAAGAAATCCTTGCTGGCTGGCTATTACTTTCACCTGGAACCGGGTCAGTGTTTTGCCGGTGGCGGTATCTGGATGCCGATGCCTGATGATTTAAAAAAAGTAAGACAGGAAGTTGATTACAATTTTGCAGATTTTAAAAAGATAATCGGCGCAAAGAAATTCAAATCAGTATATGGCGACCTTTCCCATCATGCCGAATACAAATTAAGCCGTGTGCCAAAAGGATATAACGCTGATAATCCTGCGGCAGAATATTTGAAGTTAAAAAGTTTTGTAGCGATGGTTAATTTAAAAGATACAGACCTTACTTCTAAAGAACTCGCAAAGAAAACGGTTGCAGCCTTTGAAGCACTGCAACCGCTATTAACCTTCATCAACAATAGTATTCAATAAAAAAACTGCTACAGAGGCAATCTTTTATAATAATCCCTTCTGCAACAAGTATTCCGCTATCTGCACGGCATTCGTAGCAGCTCCTTTGCGTAAATTATCACTCACCACCCACATATTTAAAGTGTTTGGCTGGCTTTCATCTCTCCTCAACCTGCCTATAAATACTTCATCCTTTTCATGTGCATCCATGGGCATGGGGTATTGCTGGTTAGCTGTATCGTCCACTACTACTATACCGGGAGATGATTGCAATAATGATTTTACTTCGGCAAGGTCGTAGTCTTTTTCAAACTCTACATTCACAGCTTCGCTATGCCCACCCATTACAGGAATACGAACTGTAGTAGCCGTAACACGGATGGAATCATCCCTCATAATCTTGCAGGTTTCTTTCACCATCTTCATTTCTTCTTTGGTGTAACCATTATCAAGAAATACATCAATTTGCGGAATCACATTTAAATCAATTGGGTATTTATAAGCCATTTCACCGGCAATACCTTTTCTTTCATTCATTAATTGTGTTACCGCCTTTACACCAGTACCCGTTACACTTTGATAAGTGCTGACTACAATTCTTTTAATACCATATTTTTTATGCAATGGATTTATTGCTACTACCATTTGAATAGTAGAACAGTTAGGATTCGCAATAATTTTATCATCCGCTGTCAATATATCTGCATTAATCTCAGGAACTATCAAAGGTTTGGTGGAGTCC
>JAJAZO010000323.1 GCA_026785745.1 Chitinophagaceae bacterium
AGGAAGTCCATCACTGCGGGAGGACCTACTACACCTGATTCTTTCATTCTGTCTTTCAAATCTTTTGAGCCAGCAAATTCTTTTGCTTTCTTTACATCATCCATTATCATGGCTACTAATAAAATATTAGAATCTTCTGTTCCTCTGGCAACAACATAATTGTGCAGGCCATTAGCAAGGCGGGTAGAATCATGAGACTCATAGGAGGTTATCCATTTTGCATAATCAGCCACTTTGGACCTGACAATCATAGTGCTCACAGGGCCTGATGGAGAAGTGGTGGCAGGAGTTTCCATTGTTGTTGAATCAGCAGGATTATCCGCTGCTTTTTTGTCCGTCTTGGAATTGCAGGAGCTAAGTAATAGCATACCAGCTACAATGCATAAGGGTGTAAAAATCTTTACCTGTTTCATTTTTTTGCTTTTTGGTTAGGTGAAATAAATACTTACAGGGGACAGAGGAAGCTTACAGAAGATGCGGAATCAGATAGGGAAAATAGAACTAATAGTTCGGGACAGCAAAAAATGATTTTGAACCACTCCAGACCTTCAGAAGCCGGATAGTCACACATCAAACTCATTAAAGGACAATATAAGAGTCGTAAGTTTTGAGTCAACCTTCCTGTATTTTACTGCTGCTTTATCCAGCATAATCTTAGAGGCTTTAAATATATCATTGCCCTCATATTTATCCGACAGGTAAATGACTTCTCGTATCCCGGATTGAATAATGGCTTTTGTACATTCATTGCAAGGGAAGAGAGCCGTATAGATTTTACAGTCCTTCAGGTCCATGCCGATATTGTTTAAAATAGCATTCAGCTCCGCATGGCAGATGTATGGATATTTTGTATCAAGAAATTCCCCTTGTTTCTCCCACGGAAATTCATCATCATCACAACCCATAGGTAGTCCATTGTACCCTGCCCCTACAATCTTGTTTTTGTTACTCACAATACAGGCACCTACCTGTGTGCTGGGGTCTTTACTTCGTTTAGCTGATAATAAAGCTACCCCCATAAAATATTCATCCCAGGAAATATAGTCTTCTCTTTTTTTCACTGTTGAGTGCATTAAGGATACAGTAAATACTTTTTCCGCATCACTTTATATTCACTTAATCCAGGTTCCCAACTGTCACGGATTTCTTTTTCTGATTTACCCTCCATAATCTGTTTTCTGAATAAGCCAGAGCCAACCCGGAATTCAACAAGTCCCATTTCTTTGCTGAGTTTGGAATCAAAGAATTGCTCTTTATTGGGAGATGCTTTATATAATTCCATTACCCATTGCAGGTTGATCTGTTTACTTTTTACCAGGAAATTAATATCATAATTCCGTAAATCAAGGCCATAGCAAACCTGGTTCATAAACAAAGGTGTTTCGGACATCCCTTTAATACCGGTAGGGGTGAAGGAGAAATCATATTTACCTTTTAAAGAAGGACTGCCTATTACGGTAAAAGGGAAGTAGGTACCACGGCCATGATTCAGATAAATTCCTTCAAACAGGCAAGTGGAAGGATACAGCATAATGGATTGCTGTGTATTCAGGTTGGGCGATGGCTTTACCGGAAGGGTGTAAAGCATATCATGATTGTAATCAGCTACAGGAATTATTTTAATAGTGCATTTTACTTTATCCTTCAACCAGCCTTCACCATTCGCCATCTGTGCAAATTCTCCAACCGTTAATCCATGCGACATAGGTATTGGAAACATACCGATACCCGATTTGTATTTCATATCAAGCACAGGCCCATCTATTAAATAACCATTCGGATTGGGCCTGTCGAGAATAAGCATTTCCTTTCCATTTTCATAACAAGCTTCCATAAGCCTGGCGAGTGCATTGATGTTTGTATAAAAGCGGCAGCCTACATCCTGCAAGTCGTAAATCAATACATCTACATTGGCAAGATCCTCTTTGCTGGGTTTATTTTTGGCACCATATAATGAAATGATAGGGATACCAGTAGCAAGGTCTTTCTCATCATCAACATGCACACCGGCACTGGCATTGCCCCTAAAACCATGTTCGGGGCCAAATACTTTTACAATATTTATTCCGAGCTTTTTCAAGCTGTCAACCAAATGCGTTTTACCAATGATTGTAGTGAGGTTAGCCATTATAGCAACCCTTTTTCCTTTCAGGTAGGGCAGGTACTTTTCTGTTTGGTCTGCACCGGTTTTAATTTCCTTTCCGGCATCAACCTTAGTCTGCGGTTGATGTTTTGATGTGGAGCAAAAGGCAAGACTGGCAGCAATAACAATGGGTAGTAAAAATTTCATTATAAAAATTATAATTGGTTAAATAAATATACGGGATAATTTTTCAGATAGCTGTGCAGCCTTCGGATGTCTGTATTGTCTTTCCAATGATTTAGTAACGAATGCCGGATTATTACCGGCGTACCAAATCCGTTACAATGCAGGGCAGACGCATTAAAATTTAAGGCAAAGAATAGCACACAGCCTGCCCCGCCCTATGCGGGGGATGACACGGACCTGCCTGTCGGCAGACAAGTTGAACGGATCCGATAGCTATCGGATTACACTGTTTTCTGGCTTTATTCATACTTGTAAAGTACATATCCGCCTGCGGCGGATAAAAAATCCGTTATTATCCGTCCTTTCCGTGTCATCCCCCGAAATAATCGGGCAGGCTGTGTTCCCTTTTTATATTCTTAGATAAGTTTTAATGCATCTGCCCTGAGAAGACGATGTATTTCTTTAAGCGGTACATTTATTATCTGTACATTTAATAACAGAAAACACCTGGAAAATTTAATATGAATCAGTGGTACAATTGATTTTTGTCATGAAGGTTTCGGGGTAGTAGCTGCAATTTGTACGTATTAATAATTAGCATGATGAAAAAAATTCTTGTTCCAACCGATTTCTCTCCTAATGCAGCCAGAGCCATTGACTACGCCGTCCGGATAGCCAAATTAAACAATGCAATTCTTTATATCATCCATGCCTGTGATAATTTAGACACATTGGAGTTAGAAAATATTCTTCCCAAAGCAGAGTACAATAAAAAAATAACAGACAAAGCGTTTGATAACCTTGCAATCATACAAAAAAGTATAGAGGAGACAGAACAGTTGGAAGTGAATACACAACTTTATGCCGGGAGTGTAAAAGATACTATAGTCGTTGCTGCCGAAGAACACCAGGCAGACCTTCTCATAATGGGTACAATGGGAGTAACAAGTATCAGAGATGAAATATTCGGGAGCATAACTGCAGGTGTGATAGGGGATTGTACAGTACCGGTATTAGCCATTCCGTTGGAGTATGACTGGAGTCCTCCGGCTAAATTTCTTCTTGCTATTAATCATTTTGATGAAGTGTCTGATATTTTACAACCTGTTTTCGACCTGGCTAAAGTATTTAATGCAGAAGTAAGAATAGTGGTTTTTACCGATGAGGATAAAGCTGCTGCTGAATTTGTTGCAGATGTAAATGCAATAATATTTGCAGAAGAGAAATTGAGAGAGAAATATGGTGACCTCGTCATTAATGCCGAACATTTATCGGGCCACCATTTTGATGAAACCATAAACGATTATATAGACAAAAACAATATTGACCTACTTGCAATGACTACTCATAAAAGGAGTTTTATAGGGAGTATTTTTAACAGGAGCCTTACCCGGAAGATGAGCTATCATTCAAAAGTGCCAGTACTGGCAATACCCGTAAAATAGATTTTTTTCAACCCGGTATTACCGCCGCATCTGTTTATTTCTGAAACGAGGTAATGCTATAAAGAAATGCAGGGTATTATTTTGCAACTGCAATCTTAATTTTTTTATTCTTTATTTTTTGTTCCTTAATAAGTTGCAGGGTGTGGCTAACCTTTATTTTCTTTTCTGCTACAAAGGAGAAAAAATCTTTTACTTCTATCAGGCCAATATCTTCCTTTTTTAACTGGCCTTTATTTGACAGGAAGCCTACTATATCAATTTTATTCACCTTGTCTTTTTTGCCGGCGGCAATAAACAACGTTGACCACTGTGGTTTATCAGGCAGGGTAGAGGTTTCAGGTAGTTCTATTTTTTCTGTTGCAGTAATATATGCAGGTAAACTTTCTTCAGGAGATAAAATAATGATGGCCGTGCCGCTGGCATCCATCCGGGCTGTTCTTCCGTTGCGATGGGTAAAAATATCTTCACTGCCGGGCAAATGGTAGTGAATGATGTAACGGATATTAGCAATATCAAGCCCTCTTGATGCAAGGTCGGTTGTTACTAATACATTGGCTGTTCCGTTCCTGAATTTACACAGGGCCACATCTCTTTCCTGTTGTTCCATGGCACCGTGATAAAAAACATTTAATATGTCTTTTTCTTTCAACCAATTACTGGTTCTTTCTACCGATTCACGGTGATTACAAAAAATAATTGTTGACCGGTTGCCCAGCATACAAATTAACCGGAACAGTGTTTCTAATTTATCTTTTCCATCGCTTAATAATGTTTTGATGGTAAGGCCGGTCTCTTCACTTTTATCTTGTAAAAAATCCAGTTTAACTGTATCTGTCATGCCGATAAAATCCGGAATTTCTAAAGCTTCTGTAGCTGAAGTCAGTATTCTTTTATTGATTGATTTTAACGAACCGATAATAAATGACATTTCATCCTGGAAACCTAACTCTAATGATTTGTCAAACTCATCCAGCACTAATGTTTCAATGCTGTCGGTAGTAATATTTCCTCTTCTTATATGATCTGCCAGCCGCCCTGGTGTACCAACTAATAATGCAGGAGGTTGTTTCAAATTATTTTCTTCTGTTTCTCTTAAATGACCGCCGTAACAGCAGGTTACTTTCAAATCACTACCCATGCTTTTAAATACAGACTCGATTTGCAAAGCCAGTTCACGGGAGGGTACAATGATAATAGCTTGTGTTTTATTATTTGCAGGGCCTAATAATTTAATCAGTGGTAATAAATAAGCCAATGTTTTACCAGTGCCAGTAGCAGATAGCAGCAGTACATTATTATGCTCGTTGATAGCCGCTATCGAAGACTCCTGCATTTCATTAAGCGACTTGATCTTTAGCTTTGCTAATATGCTGTCGGTGGAAATATTTGTTACTGGCATGAAGGCAAAAGTAAGGTAGTTCTGTTTCCTAAAAGTTCCGTAACTGACTTATGGTAGATATTAACAGGCAAAATCTTTAACCACCATAGGTCTTATCTGACCGCTTCTTATTACTCCCAGCTAATTTCTTATCTATTTTAGACAAGGGATTAATACTTTTTTTATCGGCAGGCAAATGGGGAAAACCAGTGAAATCCTCATCAATACGCTGATCGGGGTTTTGTTGTACTTCTTCTTCCTTTTTTATGGGGGTTGTTTTTGGGGGCATATCAGTTTATTTAATCAATCGGTTCAAAACATCGTGCCAGATAGTATATTATAGCACAGGCTGCTTTATCTTTTAATTATTGATCTGCAGGATTCTTTGGCATGTATTTTTCATTTCAATAATAAACTAAAATTATTTTTATGATTAAATCAGAAGAAAAGCCTGTAAAAACAGTGAATAATGAAAACCAAAAGGGAGTTATTGCTGAAAAACCAATTTCAAGCAGAAAAACAACCCAACAAATGATGAGTAAACACATACATGACAAAAACGATATAATAACTGACGAAGATTTTAAGAACCTGGATGTAACCAGTGATTTACCAAAACAGGAGACTCATAAACCTTTAGAAATTTCCGATGATCCTGATCGTCCAAAAGATGAAGACAAAGACCCTAAAGTCATTACTCCGTGGGATGTTATTAAATAATAGCAGGGTAAAATTCATTAAAAGGCCAACTTTTTTTTTCGTACAGGCAAAGGGTTTGTAATTTTTTCAAAAAAGTATTTAACTAACTAATAACCGACATTTTAAAAAATCATTTTATGAACAAGAAGATTAATTTTTCGTTTTCAAAACTTGTAATAGTCTTAGCTGCTTTTGTTATCACAGGCACAGCGGCAGGCCAATCAACCAGCAAAGAAAAAAGATTAGTGAGGGATTGTAAACAAGCAAAAGCTGATTTTATTAATACTGATGGTCTGATGAAAAATTTATTCAGCAGTGCTTATGGGTACGTTATTTTCCCCAATGTGGGGAAAGGAGGCATCGGAATCGGAGGTGCAGCAGGCAATGGTATTGTGTATGAAGGCGGAAATATTATTGGTAAAGCAAAATTAACACAGCTAAGTATCGGATTTCAGTTTGGTGGGCAGTCGTACCGGGAAGTGATTTTCTTTGAATCAAGCTCAGACCTTGACCGATTCAAACAAAACAAGATTGAATTCTCTGCACAGGCATCAGCCGTGGCGGTTACTGCCGGTGTTTCAGCAAATGTGAAATATAAAGAAGGTGTAATGATATTTACTCAGCAAAAAGGCGGGTTGATGTATGAAGCATCTGTAGGCGGGCAAAAATTTAATTTTACATCTTTTTAGCTGATGTTGATTTAATGTGATCCCAAAATTAAAGTGACCCATTGGGAAGCAGCAAAGCCTGCTTTCTCAGGCTTCATGTTCAAATCAGCTTTGAATTCAATAATTGTTAGCGGTTGGAAATAGTATTCATTAC
>JAJAZO010000324.1 GCA_026785745.1 Chitinophagaceae bacterium
AAATAACAAAGCAGGTTATACACTACTTTTCTTGTTGTGTTAAATTGTACAGGCAAAGCTTCATTAAATTTTATTTTAGCAGCAACAATCCCTTCATCTAGTATTGATTTTACGGACCGATAAATTTTTTCATCATCATATTGTACCAGTTCAATCAATTCATTGGTAGAAATACCGTAACGCTGAAAATCCACTGAAGGTGCATTCCTGAAATAAGCTTGTGGGTCGAGCAGTTGAAGCATGGGCAATTGCTTTGCAGCAGAGCTTGTACTTAACCAAGTAATGCCGCTGCTGCAACCAATAAACAACGAACAATAATGGATTAATTCAGCATTTTCCCTTACAGCAAGATTACTGGCATCAATAATTTTTTCAGTACTGGGAAAAGAATTAGCTGAGGAAAGAATAACACAGGTACCAGGTATTTGGGTAATTCTTTTTGCAGTTTTCATCACAAAGTCAAAACTGAGTACCGATTGGCCACTTTGTGGAGCATATTCCCAAAGTATTGTATTGCTGAATTGCTGAAGCTTGTTATTCTCAGCAAATTTTTTCACTGTCAATTTCTCCTCTTCCGTTAACACCAACACAGGTTGAACAGGAACAGATACCGGGTTAGGATAAGCCCTGAATATCATGCCCCTGATTGTACCATCATACAGTGCCTGGTTATCATCCATATTATGGGTAACAAAAATCTCATCCCACTTCCCTTCTTTTTTCTCCTTGAACACTTTCCGTTTAAACTTTCTGAAAGCTATAATATCATTCTTAGCGACCTCGTTAGTCACTAAGATTTCATCAACGTAAGGATTTTGAGCAATTATATTTTTGCAAAACCCGGCAATAACCCAGGCAAGGTGACAATCAGGAAAATCTTTTTTAATTTGTCTTGCAACTGCCGTAGCATAAAGGCAATCGCCGTTAGAGTATAGTTGAACTAATAATATTTTTTTAGCTGCACCCATAAATTACTTCATCATCAGTTGAGCAAGTTCCCTGAAATCCATTTCAGGTTTCCACCCCAAAGAAAAAATACGGGAAGGGTCAGAAATAAGCTGCTTGCATGCCGGTATAAACTCCGGGTCTGTTGTAACATAATCTTCCCAATTCTTATTTATTATCAAAAAACATTCTTCAAGCCATTGCTTTATTGAATAACCTTTGCCTGAAGAAATATTGGCTTCAAAATTTTCAGGCTGATTTACCAATGTCCAGATTCCTTTAACTATATCGCCGGCATAAGTATATTCCTTTACAGCTTTAATATCACCTATTACTATTTTCTCAATACTGCCTACTGCTATTCGTTTAGCACCTTCAGCTATTTTTTTGGTCATATGCCTTTCAATCCGCATTGGGCTGTCATGATTAAAAAAATATCCAACATATACTTTAATACCAATGGTGCGAAAATATCTTGCCGCATAAACCGACTGAATCCTGCTTACAGAATAAGCATCCCTGGCCTCAAACGGGTCAGTTTCTTTTATTGGCTTGCCGTCGTTCTTAAATTGCAATCCACTGCCTGCAATAAACACTTTGGTTGACGGTGAACTGTTTTTAACTGCCTCTAATATGTTTAATGTACCTGTTGCAATCGTTGCATGGTTTTCAAACATTGCCGCATGGGTGGTAGTAGAATTAGCAGCCAGATGAAAAACAAACTCCGGCTTATACTGATTAACTAGTTCTGCAACTAAATTATAATCTGAAATATCATTTTTTAAAAAATCTCCCTGGCGGGAAACGCCAATCACCTCATAGTTTTGCTGTTTCAGCAACGCTGAAAGATAATATCCATCCTGTCCTGAAGCTCCGAAAATGATTGCTTTCACTGAGTTGGTTTATAGTTTAGTAAAAATGGTATTAACATGTGTATCAGCATACACCACATAACCTTTCGATTTCAGAAAATCAATTATCGTACTATTTTTGCTTTCATTCTGATTTTGATCGTATAAGAGTGTTTCAACGCAAATTACCTTTGGGCCATACAGATTATAATCCATGGATTTCAGAATCTCGAAGTCCAGACCTTCAACATCCAGGGAAATAAAATCAGGCTTTTTATCAAAATGCTTTTCAATAACACTGTTGATAGTGATTAAAGGCATTTTTATTACTTTCTCGTAGTTGAGCTTACCAACATTCTTCATCCCCACTTCGTCCCAATAATCTGCATCTGCCTTTGAAAAGGTACTTAGCCCATCCGCATGGGGTGGGAATAGATAAAAATCTGCTTCAGTTATTTCATTAATACCAATGCCTGCGTTGATAACTGTATCCCCGGGTCTTATTTTTTTAATACGATTGTATAGATGAGGGTTTGGCTCAATGCAAACGCCCCTGCTTCCTCTTAAATAAAAATAATAAGTATTACTGATGAAGGCTGGGTGATTAGCCCCAATATCCAGATAGGTTGGCTTAGGGATACCTTCTTTATAGAATATATGCGCCAGAATTAAGTCCTCACCCGATTGGGCATAGGCCAATTGGGAATGCGGTAAAAGGACTTTGTTGACAAACTTTCTAATAAGTTCTTCATCGTTTATTCTCTTTGTGCTTGCCAGTACTTGCTTAAGCTTTGTGACACTGAAAAATCTTTTATATTTTCTGTATCTCTTTTTAATTAATTCAGCAAGCCCTTTTTTAAGCAACGGAAGTACAAATTCACCTGCTTCTTTATTTATTAAGGGCTGTCTCTTAAACAGTATGGTGAGCATTTCTTCAAATTTAATTGAGAAAACTTCCGGAGACCAATCTTTCTGCATTTGTTTTACAGAAAGGGTGGAATCTGCAATGGATTGCCTGAGGCTTACTTTGGGATACGGTTGTAAGTAGGCAAGGATATGGCGGAATGTATCGTTTTGTGAAACCGCTAATGGTCTCCCGGCACTAATTGCCTGATCAGTTGTGGCGGCAAGACCAGGCATGTTTCTGTCGTATAAAAAGCAATTCAGGGTATTCTGAGCACACCAATCAATCAGTGCCCTTTTTTCCATGTATTCATGTGTAATGATTACCCGAATGCCTTCCTTCGCCTTTTTCTTACACAAGTCACCTATATAAGTTGCATACTCTTTTGATTGAGGAACAAAGTCACCGTACGGTATATTGATTTTCACCACTGCACTATCAAATTCCTTATTTACTGCCTCTACCACATGCTGAAAACCTTTTCCTTTTGTTGCAAAACCAAAAGAACCAATAACAGGAATTTCATTTTCCTGGTAAAGGGGTAAGTTGCTTACTATTTCAAGAGGGCGGGGAAAAGCAAAGACTTTCTTATTCTTTATTTTTAAAGAAGGGTCCAAAACACAATACCCATTAAAATGGTTATCAGGACACATAACAAAAGGATCATTAGGCAAAACTTCCAGTATCATAGTAATGATAATGCCTGGTATTTTTTTAAGTCCCCCCGTATCCAGCCAATACATGGTAGAGGGGTGATAATTAAAAAAATAATAATCGTAACCGAGCGGAATTATATGGCTCTCGATACTTAGTTCAATATAATCAAGGATATACTTATCAGATAGCTTAAGGCAGTTAAATACCATTAGTCCCGATTCGTAGATGCTATCTTGTGCTTTTGTATTATTGATGAATAACCCCTTAGTCAAAGCCAATGAATTACGATTTATTTTATAGCTATTAATGAACAGGAATACATCTTGCTGTTACCATTATGTTGTCACCAACAAAAGTTGTATTATATAATGCCTTATCTGTTATTTCAACTAAACTCCATTGATATGTAACAGAATAAGGTGGGCCAACTTTCAACTCAATATCCTGAAAGTCTTTTGAATTAAATTTCCACTCCGTCTGGTGTATAATCCTGTTTTCATCAGTATATGTTCCTTTGCCATCACTGTTAAAACTAAGTCGCATAACATCGTAGTTCGAACCTGTAATATTCTTTCCTCCCCGTATATATTAAGAGTTTTCACCATCAATATTCCTTCTCACTTCATCAACCTGCCATATATGCTGCACCAAAATATCTGCCTTAGATTTTTTATTGCTCCGTTTAACTACATCTTCTTTACAGTTCTGCGGTATCAAAGCAATTGAAAGAAACAGGATAGGAAAGGTAATCTTAATCATAAAAAAATAGAGTTACTTTTTATACACTTCTACTTTGGGCACGGGGAATATAAATCCGGTTCCCTTTTCCAATGCTTCTTTTTCCCTTTCTAAAAATTCATCTTTAAAATGCCAGGGCAATACCAAATAATAATCGGGGTTCATGGCCCGGCTTTCAGCTTCGCTTATAATTGCTATGTTGGTACCTAATGTAGAAGCTCCGTACTTGTCGGGATTTCTTTCTGCGGCATATTCTACTAAGCTATTATCTATTTTGCACCATTGCAAAATAGTATTGCCTTTAGTTGATGCTCCATACACATGTACTTTTTTCCCGTTCTTCTTAAATTTCTTCAGCAAATCGTGTAAGTCATGCTTTAGCTTTTCAATTCTTTTTTGAAAATCATCGTACGGCTTATCTGTGTCTAATTCCAGATCAAATTCCTTTTGCCTTATCTCAGAAATGAGTTTATAATTTGCCTTCTCATCATGCCCTGCAAATTCTTTATGTGTTGCATAGCAACGGATACTACCGCCATTAATATCATTAAACGATATTTTGAAAATCTTCATGCCACCCATTGCACAAATTTTCTCCAATACGGCAAGGCTGTAAAACTCAAGATGCTCATGGCAGATTGTATCGTAGCTATCCAGTTCCAGCATTCTTGGCATATAGCTCATTTCAAATACCCACACACCATTCGGAGCAAGAAACCGTTTGATGCCTTTTACAAAATCAACAGGGCTTTCTAAATCGTAGAACATTGCAATAGATGTTATCACATCCAGTTGTTTTCCTTCAAGCAATGAGAATAATTGTTCCGAAGGAAAAATATCCTGCACTACTTTAGCAATCTTTACTTCTTGTGCCACATCACTGGGGTCACAGCCAAATTTTTCAAAACTTTCAGGGTAGTAACCCAGCAAAGTGCCATCATTACAACCAATATCAAGCACAGAAGCTGAATCTTTCTTTATGATACCTGTAACTGTCTCGGTAATTTCTTTAAGATGGTTTCGCATGGTGTTATTTGTTCCACTGCGATACCAGTAAGCAGCATACAAAATCTCAGGCGGTACCGAATGCTCCATTTGCAATAAACCACAGGCATTTTCATCCTTTTCAGGGTTACAGCGTACCAATGTGCAATCAATCTTTCTTGTACTGGGCATTTCTTTCCCTGGCTTTATAAAAGAGCCCTGGAGATATTGCGGACCAAGGTCAATGACCTTTTTGAGTGATGACGAACCACAAACCCGGCAAGTAGTTCTTTTTCTGATGTGCATTGTTAATTTATTTTTTTGAGACCATCCCTGTAAAAAGGGTGTTGATCCTGTCTATACATTTATTTCTTTCAAGATTCAATATGGCCAATTTTTTTACTACAATATCTTTTTGTTCCACCGGCACTTTTTCAAACTCATATACTTTTTCCTGCTCATGCCATAGCTGGCAGTTCACATCAGCTAACTGAGCTACCACTTCACCAAAGTTTCCCATCACTTCTGCTACGTCATTTCCTTCTTTCTTAAAAACCTTATTCGAATCAAACATCATGCTGTCAACTGGTATATTACCCCCAACAGCATTGGTAATATATTCATCAATCTCTGCCTGTAACCGGACAGATTGCTTTTCCAGGCTGGCAAGCCTGCCATTATCCTCCGTATGATACTGTTTTAACCGGACGATGGTCAGCTTATCACAAAGCATTCCTAAGGTTTCTGCCATAATTAAAAATAAGGCTGCGAAAATATTGATTTTTAGCGACTATTCAGGCTGTTTTCAGGCCGGAAAGAAACAAGTTCATCCCCTTCTGTTTATCCGCATCAAGGCGATAACTAAGATGGAGTGAATAGTACTTTTTAAGGTCAAATAAATCGAATGGATTGGCAGCAACAATCTCATCTATATGCTGCAATCCCAACCCATTCGCTTCATTAAAAAGTTGTATAAAATCATCCGGCAATTGTTTTGTACTTACCCAGGCGGCAAATACAAACGGCAACCCGGTAATTGACCGCCATTCTGATCCCAGATCATAAATAAAAGTGGAAATTTTTCGCTGCTCAAATGCCCGGTCGCCGATTACAAGGCCGGCAGTAGTTCCTTTTATCTCTTTACGATAATCCTCGTTGATTGCATCTGTTAATTCAGGGCTGATACCCCAATATTCTTTCATCAGGTATTTCAGCAAAGCTACAGAGGTACGGCTCTGGTAATCTAAGTAAACTTTTTTTATTTCATGCATCGGCACTTCGCTGAACAAAGCGACAGAAGCAATTTCTCCTTCTGTCCCGATGCAATAATTACCAACGATATGATATTCGGGAAGCTGGGGAAGCACTGCCACCGGAATCAAACCCAGATCAATTTCATCATTGATCAGCATCTGTGCCAGCCGGGATGGATAATCACCAATCAATTCAATCTGGCCACTGATAGGTGGTCTTTCCAAACCATATACCAGCGGCTTTGTGTTCAGGTAATTAACAACTCCTACTCTGATCTTCTTACCCCCATCCTCCCGCATTGGCGGGACAGGCTCTAAAGGGGTGTTTTTATGTTTCATTTCAGCAATTTGTGTTCTTTATCTTTGCAGCAAATATAATCATAGCATAGTTTATTAGCTGCTTGTCAGAAAGTTGCTTAAAACAACAAACTATAGACTATAAACTACAAACTATTTATGGAACTTACAGCACTCACTTCTATCTCCCCTGTTGATGGCCGCTATCGTAAACAAGTGCAGCACCTCGATGAATATTTTTCTGAATATGCATTAATAAAATACCGGGTATTCGTAGAAATAGAATATTTACTTTTCCTGGAACACAAGAAATTTTTTAAACTCCCGGGCAAAGCGGTTAAGCATTTACAAAAACTGGCGGAAGATTTTGGCCCGGAAGATGCCCAGGAAATAAAGCAGATTGAATTTACTACCAACCATGATGTAAAAGCAGTTGAGTATTTTTTAAAAAATGAATTGGAAAAAGCCGGTGGCAAAGATGCCAAAGAATGGATTCATTTTGGATTAACATCGCAGGACATCAACAATACTGCCATACCATTATCCTGGAAACATGCCATTGAGTATGAATATTTACCTGCACTCCTTAACCTGAATACGGAATTGAAGATACTGGCTACTGAATGGAAAGACATCCCTATGCTGGCACATACACATGGTCAGCCGGCAAGCCCTACAAAACTCGGTAAAGAAATAATGGTGTTTGTGGAAAGAATTGAAAACCAGATTGAGCAGTTTATCGGAATTCCTTTTACCGGAAAATTTGGCGGTGCCACTGGTAATTTTAATGCCCATCATATTGCCTTCCCAAAAATTGATTGGATAAAATTCGCCGATGAATTTGTATCGAAAATAGGATTGAACCGCCAGCAGTTCACTACGCAGATTGAACACTACGATAACCTGGCTGCGCATTTCGACTGTATGAAAAGGATTAATAATATCCTCCTTGATTTCAGCAGGGATATATGGAGTTATGTTTCCATGGAATATTTCAAACAAAAAACAAAGAAAGGCGAAGTTGGTTCATCAGCTATGCCGCATAAAGTAAACCCAATTGATTTTGAAAATGCTGAAGGTAACCTCGGAATGGCCAATGCCATCTTTGAACATTTATCTTCCAAACTTCCTGTATCAAGATTGCAAAGAGATTTAACTGATTCAACTGTATTAAGAAATATCGGTGTTCCTTTTGCCCATACATTAATAGCCTTTCGATCAATTGAGAAGGGATTGGGTAAATTAGTTTTGAATGACCAGAAATTATATGAAGACCTTGAGAATAACTGGGCCGTAGTGGCCGAAGCCATTCAAACTGTACTACGCAGAGAGAATTACCCTAATCCGTATGAAGCCCTGAAAGATTTGACAAGAGGCAACCAGCAAATAGATAAAAAAACTATTCACAGTTTTATTGACAATCTTAAAGTGAACGATAACCTGAAAAAAGAACTTAAGAAGATAACACCGCATAATTATACGGGTATGAGTACAAAATTTTAATCACCGCTTCACAATAAACACCAGCAACTCCTTCTCCCCTTCCCACTTCGATTCAATTTGTGTAAACCCTGCTTTCAGCAATACTTTTTGCGAAGCAATATTCGGTGTTTCAGTAACACCATATATTTCGGTCAACGGAGTTCTGTTATAAAAATAATTCACTCCTTCCTTAGTTACTTCCGATGCATAACCTTTGCCCCAATGCTCCGGCAGAAAAGAATAACCCAGTTGCGTTTTCTCTATATCATCCGGTATAGGGATGATAACAAAGCAGCCAACAAACAACCGGCTATCTTTTTCTTCCACTGCCCAATAACCTTTAAAATCTCTTGGCGATGTGGTAAGAATTTTTTCCTGTAAAAAAGTATCACTCTCTTCCCT